>CAVDMS010000013.1:0-34078 GCA_963610045.1 Bacteroidaceae bacterium | reverse complement strand
GATTGCTACGTTTCTGAGCTTGTTCATAAATACAACTCCCTTTATGTAAGCCTGCGAGCCTTCGCAGTGCAGATTCAACACAAAAATTTATTTTAACACCGCTTTTCCGAAATTACAACACTTTTTATAAGATTATAATGTAAAAGCATTGACCGAACCTTAGCTTCGGTCAATGCTGCTTTTTTCGGGTTCAGCTTTCCATCTGCTTGCCCAAAAACGATGCGACGGTCTGCGCAAGCTTGTACTCCACATCGGAGGCGGGAGGGCTGCTGCGGGGGCTGACAAACAGAACGCAGCCCATGATGTCGCCCTCGGATATGACCGGGGCTGCGACGGAAATGCAGTAGCGCTCGTCAGAGTCGGATACGGCGATGCAGCTTCCTCCGTCCTGACGGAAGGTGCTGCGGTTTTCCATTATGCGCTCAAGCTCCGGGCTTATGCGCTTGTCGAGAAGCTCACGCTTTGCCCCGCCCGACACGGCGATGACGGCGTCACGGTCGCAGACGGCGGCGATGGCGTTGGTGGACTTGTGCAGGCTGTCGCATATCTGAGCGGCGAAATCGCCCAGCTCGCCGATGGGGGAGTATTTTTTGAAGATGACTTCCCCGTCCTTGTCGGTGAAGATCTCCAGCGGGTCGCCTTCACGGATACGCATGGTGCGGCGGATCTCTTTGGGAATGACGACTCTGCCGAGATCGTCGATTCTACGGACTATCCCTGTTGCTTTCATATATTTATCTCCTTTTTAGTCTTTGCCGTGTTAGCATTTGCGAAATGAGGAATATTATACGAAAACCGACAGCCTTCTCTTTGCAAGCGGCAGCATCGTGATTTTGAATGGTAAATAAATGCAACAATGCACAGCGTCAAAACGGCGCTGTGCATTGTTGATAAAATTTTTCGCTTATTTGCCGAGCTTTGCCTTGAGGTCCTTTATTGCGATCTTTGCCGCACGCTTTGCCATGTACGGGAGCATGACCTTCATGCTGTCCTCTCTCGGAACGAGGTTGGAGCATTCGGGTACGTCACGGCTCAGGTGGATGGCGCCGAAGTGGCACCTCGTGGTGCAGAGACCGCAGCCGATGCAGCGGTTCTCGTCGACGATGCTTGCGCCGCAGCCGAGGCAGCGGGAGGTCTCGAACTTGACCTGCTCCTCGGTGAGGGACTCGTAGGCCTCGCACTGACGTTCGGGAGCCTTGACCTTCTCCATGGGAAGGACGACCTTGCTCTTGTCAAGCTCGATGTAGTCACGGCGGTTTCTATTGAGCGTGAGCGAGGTGTGGGGACGCATGAAGCGGTGCATGGATATTGCCGCCTCACGGCCTGCCGCAATGGCGTCGATCACGAACTTCGGGCCGGTCTGAACGTCGCCGCCTGCGAAGATGTCGGGAACGTTGGTCTGGTATGTAAGCTCCTTGGCGATGACGGCACCCTTGTCGGTGAGCGCAAGACCCTCGGCTGCGATGCCGCCGAGATCTATCTTCTGACCGATCGCCGCAATGACGGTGTCGCACTTCACGTCGCCGCATTCGCACCTAAACGCCGTGATCTTGCCGTTTTCGGACACGATCTCAACGGGCTTATGCTCGAACAGGAACTTGACGCCGTCCTCACGGGCCTCCTTGACCTCAAGAGCGTCCGCTTTCATGTCGCTTTCCTTTCTGCGGTAGACGATGGTGACGTCCTTGACGCCCAGCCTTATCGCAGTACGGGCAACGTCGATCGCAACGTTGCCGCCGCCGACCACGACGACCTTCTTGCCGTGGACCGGCTTCTTGCCTTCGGCGACCTCGTGCAGGAAGTCGACGCCGCCGAGCGCCAGCTCCTCGCCGGGGATGCCGAGGGCGGCCGCCTTCTGCGCACCGACTGCGACGTAGAAGCTCTTATAGCCCTCGTCACGGAGCTGCTGAACGGTGATGTCCTTGCCGATCTCGACGCCGCAGCGTATCTCGACGCCAAGCTCCTTGAGGATCTCGATCTCCGCATCAATGACCTTCTTGCCCAGCTTGTATTCGGGGATGCCGTAGCGCATCATGCCGCCGGGGTAGGCGTTCTTTTCAAACACGGTGGGGTAGTAGCCCATGAGCGCCAGATAGTAGGCGCAGCTCAGACCCGCAGGACCCGCACCGATTATTGCGACCTTGACGTCGTCGTAGCGGCCGTAGCGCTTCTCGGACTTGATCTCGGGAACGTATCTGGTCTCGGCGTTGAGGTCAAGCTCCGCAATGTACCTCTTGACCGCATCAATGGCGACGGGAGCGTCGATGTTTCCGCGCATACAAGCGTCCTCGCAGCGGCGGTTGCAGACTCTGCCGCAGATGGCGGGGAAGGGGTTATCCTGCTTTATGAGTGCAAGAGCCTCTTTGTAGCGACCCTCGTTTGCCATTTTGAGGTAGCCCTGTATCGCAATGTGAGCGGGGCAGGCGGTCTTGCAGGGGGCGGTGCCGGTGTCGTGGCAGTTGGTGCGTGCGTCGTAGCGGTAGTTGGGATTCCACTTCTCCTCCGGCCAACGGGTCTCGTCGGGGACCTCGGCTTTGGGGTACTGAACGGGACCGTCCTTGGTGCAGAGCTTCTGACCGAGCTTCACCGCACCGGCGGGGCAGACCTCAACGCACTTGCCGCAGGCGACGCAGTTTTCGGAATCGACGTGAGCGACGTATGCCGAGCGGGAGAGGTTGCGGCAGTTAAAGAACTGGCTCGAACGTATCGCACAGCAGGTCGCAGGGCTGCAGTTGCAGATGCCGAGTATGCGCTGATCGCCGTCAAGGTTGGTTATCTGATGAACGCAGCCCTGATCCTCGGCACGCTGCATGATGTCCATGACCTCGTCGTAGGTGATGTAGTGGCCTCGGTGCGTCTCGACGGCGTATCTCGCCATCGAGCCGACGGCAACGCACATATCCTCATAATCCTCGCCTGCGCCCTCGTCGATGATCTCCTTGGACATTCTGCAAACGCAGGGGACTGCGGCGTAGACCTCGTACTTGCTCAGCCAGTAGGAAAGATGCTCGTGGGAAACGGATTCGCTCTTTGCGGGGATCGCCTTCTCGACGGGGATGACGTGCATCGCCATGCCTGCGCCGCCGGGAGGAACGAACTGGGTAAAGCCCTTGAGCGGCTCAAACGCCATGCGGTCGAATATCATAGCCGCCGTCGGCTCCTTTTCGACCATGGACTTTTTCATACCCATGTACTCGCCGCTGCCCACGATGTACGGCGGCACGGCGTACATTTTTTCGCCCGTGGCATTGTAGTCGTTTTCAAATTTGTACTCCACGATACCCACCTGGCACAGCTCCTCAAGCAGCTCCACCAAATGCTCTCTCGTGTGCTTTTTGTTCATCTTCAGGATCTCATCGACCTTGTAGACCTTGTGTACCTTCATGGTGAGCGCTACCTCGGCCATCTCGTCGGTCACCCAAGGCGCCATGCCGTAGTATTCGGCGTCGGAGGTCTTGATCTCCTTGACGAATTTGCGGTCCGTAATGTGCAAAGCAAGCTTCTGGATCATCTCCCTGGGTTCCTTGTCGAACTCGGTGCCGAACTTTGTGTCGGGACGAATCCCGTTGACCCATGTTTCGTATTCCTGCTTCCACATCGGATCGGTGTGCTTTGTGAACATATTACTCCTCCTTGCAATGTTTTTGTTTTCTCACCCTATACATATAATTAAATAATTAACACTGTTAAAAGTCAAACAAAAACGACCGATTCTACATTTTGCTGAAAATAACATGACAATAGTATGCAAATTGCATAAACAAAATTACCGCAAAAGAAAAATGACGTCCAAGGGCGGACGTCATTTTTTTAGCGCATGCGGTTCAGCGGTGCTTTTTGACGGAGGGGGCAGGCTCAACGCCGTTTAGCTCGTCGAGCTGCTTTTGAAGCTCAAGGTTCTGCTTTTGCAGCTCGTCGAGCTTTTTGTTTACGGGCGCAAGCTGCTTTTTAAGCTCGCCCGACACCACGGACTTGTAGAAGCGATACTTCCCCGTGAGGTTCACGACGGACACCGCCGCTGCTGCGGCACCGGAGACGATGAGCGCCTTTTTGAAGTCCACCTTGCGGATAAGCTGCAATGCCTTGCGGACGCTGAGCTTGCCGCTGCGCATAAGCTCGG
The DNA here is from genome assembly GCA_963610045.1 of Bacteroidaceae bacterium. Taxonomy (GTDB): domain Bacteria; phylum Bacillota; class Clostridia; order Oscillospirales; family Oscillospiraceae; genus F23-B02. The sequence goes on along the minus strand of CAVDMS010000013.1, from coordinate 29,958 downwards.
CTGTCAGAAGCTCCTCAAGAGCGCCGGACGGTACGGGCTGTATCGAAAGCTGAAGCTCGTTTGTCGTTGTTTCTGCTTTTTTTCTCATTTTAAACTCTCCCCATATACATTATATAATTAGCACCATTATAAGCCAAAAGCGTCCGTTTGACAAGTTTGGACGCTGCATTTTCTGCGCATGATCGTGTGCAATTCCATACATTTGATATAAATTGTACATATGTCGACCTCCAAACGGCAAAAACTTGCTGCAAAAAAACGCATTTTGTACATTGCTAAACCGAAAAATCCATGCTATAATGATTTATCTTTATTCTATGGACATTTGTGTTTGTCGGCACATTACCGATTTAAAGCGATGCCGAGAAAGGGTGAAAAAGATGGAATTCGGAAAGATGCCGTACAGCCGCCCCGATATGGAGGCGTGCAAAAAGAGCATATGCGAGCTTACCGCAAGACTTGAAGCCGCCGAAAGCTATGACGAGGCGAAGAAGGTCTTTCTTGAGTACGACGAGCTGCAGCGCCATCTTGACACGCTTGTGAACCTTGCGTACATCCGCCACTCCATCGACACGAGGGACGCTTTTTACGACGAGGAGAAGAAGTTCTTCAACAATGCGCTGCCGGAGGTCGAGGAGTACAATCAGAAGTGGACCGAGGCTCTGCTCAAAAGCCCCTTCCGCAAGGAGTTTTCCGAGGACTTCGGAGAGGTCCTGTTCATAAACGCCGAGATCGCACTCAAGAGCTTTTCGCCGGAGATCATTCCGGAGCTTCAGGCGGAGAGCGATCTGACGCAGGAGTACGAAAAGCTGCTCGCCTCCGCTCAGATACCCTTCAACGGCGGAGTGTATACCATAAGCCAGATACAGCCCTTTAAAAACGACGCCGACGATGCGCTGCGTCTTGCCGCGTGGAAGGCGGAGGGTCAGTGGTATAAGGACAATCAGGAGCGCCTCGACGGGATATATGACGAGCTTGTCCGCCTGCGTGATACGATGGGCAAGAAGCTCGGCTATGAAAATTACGTTGAGCTCGGCTACTACCGCATGAACCGCAACTGCTACACGAAGGAAGACGTGGAGAAGTTCCGCTCTGCCGTCGTGAAGTACATAGTCCCCGTGGCGGACAAAATTTACAGAGATCAGGCAAAGCGCCTCGGCAAGAGCTATCCCATGAGCTTTGCCGACAATGCGCTGACCTTCAGATCCGGCAACGCAAAGCCGCAGGGCGACGCCGATGCGATACTGGCGCACGGCAAAAAGTTCTACGACGAGCTTTCGCCGGAGACCTCCGAGTTCTTTAACATGATGCTCAATGACAAGCTCATGGACGTGCTTTCCACCGAAGGCAAGGAGGGCGGCGGTTACTGCACCAGCATCCCGGACTACGAAGCGCCGTTTATCTTTGCAAACTTCAACGGCACCCGTGACGATGTCGAGACCGTGACGCATGAGGCGGGACACGCCTTTGCCGCATGGCTCAACCGCAAGAGAGTACCGCTTTCCGCCACTTGGCCGTCGCTTGAGGCGTGCGAGGTGCATTCCATGTCCATGGAATTTTTCGCATGGCCGTGGTCGGAGGGCTTCTTCGGCGACGACACCCGCAAGTTTAAATACAGCCACCTTTCGGGTGCGATAACCTTTATACCCTACGGAACGATGGTCGACCACTTCCAGCACATCGTGTACGAAAAGCCGGAGCTTACTCCCGCCGAGCGTCATGCGGTGTGGAAGGAGCTTTTGGGCGTGTATATGCCGTGGGCGAAGCTTGACGGCGAGATCCCGTTCTACGCCGAGGGCGAGGGCTGGCAGAGACAGCACCACATATATTCCAGCCCCTTCTACTATATTGATTACTGCCTTGCGCAGACCGTTGCGCTTGAGTTTTGGGCTATGATAATGAAAGACCTGCCCGATGCGTGGAAGCACTATATGAAGTATTCCTCCTTCGGCGGCAGCAAGCTCTTTACCGAGCTGCTTTTCGAGGCGGGACTTCAAAGTCCGTTTGACGAGAAATGCCTTGAGGGCGTGTGCCTTGCGGCAGACGAATGGCTCCGCAATGCCGACCTTGACGGTATAGAGTAATGGCCGAAAAAAAGAATAAGCGCCCCGGAAGGCGAGAGCATTTAAACGACTTTCGTGCCGAGCTGAACGGGGAGTACATATACGAGGGCGCATACTACGTTCCCGTGTCCGGCAGTCTTGCGGACTTTTGCAAAAAAACCCGCATACTCACGGCGATCGCCGTGCTGTTGGGCTTTTGCCCCGGCTTCATTATCGGTGTGCCGGACGCAAACGGACTGCACCTTATGCTGCCGTGGATAGCGCAGCTCATCACGGCGGTGACGCTTATCTCGTCGGCGATGAAGCTCAAAGCCGAGGATAAGGGACTGCGAGGCTACCGCTACCGCAAAAGCGTTGAGGTCTATCCCGTCCGTCTGCTTACCTTGGCGATATTTGCGCTCGTTGAGCTTGTGTGTGCGGTCGTGCATATCTTTACCTCCGGGGGAGGACTCCTTGCACCGCTGCTGCTTGCGCTCGTTTCCGCACTCTGCGCCGCCTGTGCGCTGTATCTCAGAAAGCGCATCATGTCGCTCAACTGGAAAAAGTCTGAGTGACGCACTAATTTGTTTGCCCGGAGAGGTCTCCGTTTTATAAAAGCATTTCAATAAGGAGGATATCTTATGAAGAAAGCAACACGCATTCTTGCTCTGGTCCTCGCCATGCTTATGTGCCTCTGCCTGTTCGCAGGCTGCAAGGACAAGGACAGCGACGAAAACAGCAAGAATAACACCACCCCCCTCGTTGTAGGCTACAGCCAGTTCAACGAGAAGTTCTCCCCGTTCTTCTCCGAGACCGCTTATGACCAGGACGTCTATTCTATGACTTCGGTTAGCCTTCTGGCTTCCGATCGTACCGGCGCCATCATCATGAACGGTATCGAGGGCGAGACCCATTCTTACAACGGCAAGGATTACACCTACAAGGGCCTTGGCAATTGTGAGATCACCCAGAACGATGACGGCACCGTTTACTACGACATCACCATCCGTGACGATGTCAAGTTCTCCGACGGTGAGAAGCTCACCATCGACGACGTCATCTTCAGCATGTACGTTCTCTGCGACCCCACCTATGACGGTGCAAGCACTCTGTACGCACAGCCCATCCAGGGCATCGACGAGTACCGTGCGGGCATGACCACCCTCTCCAAGGCACTTGCAGAGGCAGGCCGTGACAACACCAATTTCGACAACTGGACCGAAGAGCAGCAGACCAAGTTCTGGGATGCATTCGACAACGCACTCGTTCCCTTTGCACAGGGCATCGTTGACTACTGCGTTGAGGCAGGCATCTGCGCAGAAGGCGACGTAGCAAGCGCATCCGCAGCATGGGGCTTCAGCGGCGATTCCAAGACCGTTGAGGAGTTCGCAATGGAGCTCGGCAACCAGTACGCATGGAACTTCACCGCAATGGAGAAGGAAGTCGGCAACTCCGACGCTCTTGCTGACATGATGGACGAGGAAGTCTACGCATACCCCACCGTCGGCGTTAAGACCGGCGATTCCGCTGCAAGCATCTCCGGCATCCAGAAGACCGGCGACTACAGCATGCGCATCGTTATGGATAAGTTCGACGCAGTCGCAATTTACCAGCTCGCAGTCGTTGTTGCTCCTATGCACTACTACGGCGACGCTTCCAAGTACGACTACGACAACAACCAGTTCGGTTTCGAGAAGGGCGACCTCTCCACCGTTCGTGCAAAGACCACTACCCCCATGGGCGCAGGCCCCTACAAGTTCATTGAGTTCAAGGACGGCGTTGTAAAGTTCGAGCGCAACGACAGCTACTTCCTCGGCGCCCCCAAGATCAAGAACGTCAACTTCCAGCAGTGCACCACCGAGGGCGATAAGCTCAACGGCGTTGTTACCGGCACCATCGACCTGACCGATCCCACCATCAACGACGATACCGTCAAGGCGATCAAGAAGGAAAACAGCAACAAGGAGCTCACCGGCGACAAGATCACCACCGACCTTGTTGACAACCTCGGCTACGGCTACATCGGCATCTGCGCAAACAACGTGAAGGTCGGCACTGATCCTTCCTCCGAGGCTTCCAAGGACCTGCGCAAGGCAATCGCAACCATCTTTGCAGTATACCGTGACGTTTCCATCGACTCCTACTACGGCGAGATGGCATCCGTCATCAACTACCCCATTTCCAACACCTCCTGGGCAGCTCCTCAGGCAACTGACGCAGGCTACCAGATCGCATTCTCCGTTGACGTAAACGGCGATCCCATCTACACCAGCAGCATGAGCGCCGACGAGCGTTACGAGGCTGCAAAGCAGGCTGCTCTCGGCTACCTCGAAGCAGCAGGCTACACCGTCGAGGACGGCAAGGTCACCGCAGCTCCCGCAGGTGCTTCTCTTGAGTACGAGGTACAGATCCCCGCAAACGGCGAAGGCGATCACCCCGCATTCATGGTCCTCACCGAGGCAAGCAAGGCTCTCGCCGACATCGGCATGAAGCTTATCGTAACCGACATGACCGACTCCACCGCACTTTGGGATGCTCTCGATGCGGGCGAGGTCGATATGTGGGCAGCAGCTTGGGGCGCAACCGTTGACCCCGATATGTACCAGGTATATCATTCCTCCAACCAGACCGGCTCCAACCACTACAGGATCGCTGACGCAGAGCTTGACAGCCTCATCCTTGAGGCTCGTACGAGCGACGATCAGAGCTTCCGTAAGGGTATGTACAAGGAATGCCTTGACATTGTCCTTGACTGGGCCGTTGAGATTCCTGTATATCAGCGCAAGAACTGCATCATCTGGAGCACCGAGCGTGTCAACAGCGACACCGTAACTCCCGACATCACCCCGTTCTACGGCTGGATGAGCGAGATCGAGAATATGGAGCTCAAGTAATCGGAACTTAAACTGATTATACTTAGCAACTAAGCAAAAAGTTGCCCTGAGACCTCAAATGGGGCCTCAGGGCAACCGTGCTGCAAATCGGAGAGGCGTCCGGGAGACGCCCGGTCAATACAGACGCCTGTCTGATATGCAGCACAGTATGTCGTAAAACAGATCGGAGGAAAGACCCGTGTGGAAATACATCCTTAAGAGGGTGCTTATCTCAGTACTCATCCTCTTACTTGTGGCGCTTATTATATATGCGCTCATGCGAAGCCTTCCCACGTCCTATGTGGAAGCAGTGGCTCGTCAGAAATCACAGCAGCCCGGCGCAAAGAGCTATGAAGAATGGCTCGCCCAACTAAATGAAATGTATAATATGAACGGTAACGTCTTTGCAGGCTTCTGGACATGGCTCACAAACGTGTTCCAGGGCAACTTCGGCGACAGCTGGCACTACACCGTTCCCGTACTTGAGAAGTTCAACGATACCATTTGGATCAGCTTCATTATGGGTGCGATAGCCTTCTTCTTTGAAGTCATCATCGCAATTCCCCTCGGCGTTATCGCCGCAACGAAGCAGTACAGCAAGACGGACTATGTCGTTTCCATCATTGCGCTTGCCGGTATTTCGCTGCCCACCTTCTTCTTTGCATCGCTCTTAAAGCTCGTGTTCTCCGTAAAGCTCGGCTGGTTTGACCTGTTCGGACTTACGGGACGTCAGCATGATATGCTCAGCACGGGCGGACAGATACTTGACTATGCAAACCACCTCGTGATGCCTGTCGTCACGCTGGTCGTCGTCAGCATGGGTTCTCTTATGAGATACACGAGAACCAATATGCTCGAAGTTCTCAACGCCGACTACATAAGGACCGCAAGAGCAAAGGGTCTTTCCGAGAGAAAGGTCATATATCATCACGCCTTCAGAAACACCCTCATCCCCATCGTCACCATCCTCGGCGGCTCCCTGCCTGGACTCTTCTCCGGCGCACTCATCACCGAGACGCTGTTCTCCATCCCCGGCATAGGCTATGCATCCTACTATGCGATGGTCGCAGGTGACATCCCCTTCAGTATGTTCTACCTCGTATTCCTTGCATTGCTGACACTTGTGGGCAACCTGATCGCCGACGTTCTGTACGCCGTGGTCGATCCCCGTGTCCGTATCGCATAAGAAAGGAGGAGCTTAGATGAAAAAGAATAAGAATCAGAATGAAGAGCCTCAGGTGAACAATGCGTCCGCCGAGAGCGAAAGCTTCTCCCTTAACGACGACCGCCGTGTAAAGGTGCTGTCGCCGTCCATGCTCGTATTCAAGCGCTTTATCAGAAACAGCCTCGCCGTTACCGGTCTGAGCTTCCTGCTTTTGATGTTCCTGTTCTCCTTCGTCGGCGGACTCATCTCCCCCTACACCGAGGATCAGCAGTTCTATCACACGGTCGGACAGGTCAAGGACGTTGCCGGTATCGCCGAAAACAACGACTACACTTATGCAGCCAACGGCGACGAGTTTGCCGGAGCCGTGCAGTCCTACGCCCGCCTCGCCATAAGCGAGGGCAGCGACACCTTCCAGTACAGGGATACCACCTATACCCTGACTAAGGAGGGCAAGGACTTCTACAGCATTTCGCTTAACGGAAAAAATATAGGCATCGCATATATCGACCTCGTAAACCCCGTGGATGAAGGTCAGACCTTCTCCTACGACTTTATCTATAACGCACTCAAGGCATACGCCGCAGAGACCGAGGTCGCCGAGGGTGAGGAACCCGCAGCGGAGGAGACCGCAGCACCTGCACCCCTGAGCTTCACGGCGGACGGCGCCGAGTACACCGTCGATGCCGACGGCTACGTCTACTCCGGCGAAGAGATGGTCGCATACATCGACCGCTATGTCACTCAGTCGATACTCCCCGACTTCGTTATCACCAAGGACTTCAGAGAAGCTCTTATCGGCGCTATCGAGGGCAAGGTCGGCTCCGACGACTTCGACGGTACGGTCACTCTTGACTACACCGACGAAAACGGCAAGGAGTTTAAGTACGAGCTTGAGTACGACGCTCTCCACGAGAAGTGGGACGTTCAGCAGGATACCAAGACCACGAAGTACTACCGCTACGGCGAACCCGACTCCGAGCATTGGCTCGGCACCGACCGTAACGGTATGGATATGCTCACCCGCCTCATGTACGGCGGCAGAGTATCCCTCGTTATCGGCTTCGTCGTAATGATAATCTCCACCCTCATAGGAGTTATCCTCGGCGGTATCTCCGGCTACTTCGGCGGCTGGATCGACAACGTGATAATGCGTCTTGTCGACGTGTTCTACTGCATCCCCTCGATGCCCATCATCATAATTTTGGGTGCGATGATGGATGAGATGCGAGTCGATCCGGATATCCGAATGCTCTACCTGATGCTGCTGCTCGGCGTTTTGGGTTGGGCAGGTATCGCCCGTCTCGTCAGAGGTCAGATCCTCTCTCTCAGAGAGCAGGAGTTTATGACCGCTACCGAGGCTTGCGGCGTCAGAGTATCCCGCAGGATCTTTAAGCACCTCATCCCGAACGTCATCCCGCAGCTCATCGTCACCTGCACCATGGGTCTGGGCAGTACCATCATCACGGAGGCGACGCTGTCCTTCCTGGGACTCGGCGTCAAGTACCCGTATGCATCGTGGGGCAATATCATTAACGACGTTAACGATACTTACGTCCTCACGACCTACTGGTTCATATGGATCCCGGCGGGCATCTGTCTGCTGCTGACGGTCCTTGCGTTCAACCTCGTCGGTGACGGTCTGCGTGACGCCTTCGACCCGAAGATGAAGAGATAAGGAGGAGAGAATATGGCAAAGAAGAAAAGTCAGGGTTATCTCTCCGCCAAAGAGTCCCGCAAGATTTCGAGAGAAAACCGCAAAATAACCAAGGCGCTCGAAAAGAAATATAAGCGCAAAAACGTTCCCGAAGAGGAATTCCTCACCCATATGCACGATCCCGCAAACGTACTGGAGATCGAGAATCTGCACACCTACTTCTTCTCCGACGTCGGCACCGTCAAGGCGGTCGATGGTATAGACTTTGAAGTCCCCATCGGCAAGACCGTGGGTGTCGTGGGCGAATCCGGCTGCGGCAAGAGCGTTACCAGCCTTTCCATCATGCAGCTTCTCCAGCGTCCGCAGGGTCAGATAGTCGAGGGCGAGATCAGATTCAACCTCGGCGATAAGGCATACGACATCGCAAAGACCCCCTTAAAGCAGATGCAGAAGCTCAGAGGCAACTACATCTCCATGATATTCCAGGAGCCCATGACGAGCCTTAACCCCGTTTTCCGCATCGGCGACCAGATCAAAGAGGTCATCGAGCTGCACGACGGCGAGGGCAAGAGCGAGGCGGAGGTCAAGGCCCGCACCATAGAGCTGCTTGAGATGGTCGGCATCGCAAACAGCGAGGGCGTTTACAGAATGTTCCCGCACGAGCTGTCCGGCGGTATGCGTCAGCGTGTTATGATCGCAATTGCACTTGCCTGCAACCCCAAGCTCATAATCGCAGACGAACCCACCACGGCGCTCGACGTTACCATTCAGGCGCAGATCCTCGACCTGCTCCGTCACCTCAAGGATCAGATCAACTCCTCGATAATGATAATCACGCACGACCTCGGCGTTATTGCAGAGATGGCGGATTACGTCGTCGTCATGTACGCCGGCAGAGTTATCGAAAAGGGCACCGCCCAGGAGATATTCGCAAACCCGGCGCACCCCTACACGATAGGTCTTATGGCATCGAAGCCCAGCGTCGGCAAGAAGGTCGATAAGCTGTACTCCATCCCCGGCAAGGTCCCCAACCCCATCAATATGCCCAACTACTGCTACTTTAAGGACCGCTGCGAGAAGTGCGTTGCCGCCTGCGACGGCGATTACCCGCATCAGGTCAAGATAAGCGACACGCACTATGTCTCGTGCTACCGCTACTACGACGGAAAGGTGGGTGACTGATCGTGGCAAAGGAGATAATCACCAACGATTTTACCCCCGTTGAATACGACGAGCAGTATATCCTCATGGTAAACAAGCTGAAAAAGTACTTCCCGATAAAGGGCGGCTTCTTCGGCAGCGTCACCGGCTATGTCAAGGCGGTTGACGGCGTCACCTTCAACCTCAAGAGAGGCACCACGATGGGCCTCGTCGGCGAGTCCGGCTGCGGCAAGACTACCACGGGCCGTACCATACTCAGACTTTCCGGCGAAAAGTCCGGCGGTCAGGTGCTGTTTAACGGTCAGGAGGTCTATGACCTCAGTGCATCCGAGATGCGCAGCCTGCGTACCAAGATGCAGATCATCTTCCAGGACCCGTTTTCCTCGCTTTCGCCCCGTCTGCCGGTCGGCGAAATAATCGGCGAGGCGGTCAGAGAGCATAAGCTCGTCCCCAAAAACGAGTTTGACGACTACATCGACCAGGTCATGGACAACTGCGGACTTCAGCCCTTCCACAAGGACAGATACCCGCACGAGTTCTCCGGCGGTCAGCGTCAGCGTATCTGCATCGCAAGAGCGCTTGCACTCAACCCCGAATTCGTCGTCTGCGACGAACCCGTTTCCGCACTCGACGTCTCCATCCAGGCGCAGATAATCAATCTGCTCAAGGACCTTCAGGATAAGTATAAGCTCACCTATCTGTTCATTTCGCACGACCTCTCCGTCGTTGAGCATATCTCCGACACCGTCGGCGTAATGTACCTCGGCAACCTTGTCGAGTACGGTGCAACCGAGGACATTTTCAGAAATCCGCTGCATCCGTATACGAAGGCGCTCTTCTCTGCGATCCCCATTCCCGACCCGACGGTCAAAATGAACAGGATCGTGCTTGAAGGCTCCATCCCTTCGCCCGCAAATCCGCCCGCAGGCTGCAAGTTCCATACCCGCTGCGCAAACTGCATGGAGCGCTGCAAGGTCGAAGCACCCGAACAGCGTGAGATCGAGCCGGGTCACTATGTGGTCTGCCACCTGTATGACAAATAATGGCTAAGAAAAAATACGACGATGACGACGGCAGGACCATATTCGACATGAGCGCCGTCGAAAAACCGAATCTTTTCAGCTTCAATCCGCCCTACATGGACGAGGAGCGTCCCCGCAAAAAGGGCGACGACGAGCCAAATGCCGCAAGCGACAGACCGTGGGAAAGCTCGAACGACGAGATGCCCCACGAGATGCGCCGCGCCTATGTGTGGGGTGCGCTCAAGGCGTCGCTGCTCATAGCGTCCGCATTTGTTGCCGGAATGGGTGTCGTTATCTATCTCATAACGCTCATCTCATACTGAAAATGATCTCGTCAAAACGCAAAGAAGCACCGCTATTAGCGGTGCTTCTTTGCGTTTATCCGTCACAGCCAGTGGATCTCCGAGCTGCGTTTGGGTATCTTTTTGAGGCGGTACTTCGGATGACCGACTACCATTGCCGACACGATATGCACATGCTTCGGCAGACCGAGACGCTTTTCAAAGCCGGGCGCTCTCTGCGCAAACATGGCGAAGGTGCCGACCCAGCAGGCGCCGAGACCCATACCGTGCGCCGCAAGCTCAAGATGGCTCATTGCGGTTATGCAGGCATCGTGGGCGAGGAGATTGCGGGTGTCTGCACAGGCAAACAGCAGCGCCGGCGCACCGCAAAGGATCGTGTCCTGCCCGGATGCGACCTCCTCACACATCTCCTTGCACTGATTCTCAATGTCTGCGCATTGCTGCCGGCTGTAGCGCATCATGCGGTTGGCGGTGAGACTTACAAATTGTCCGCCGGAAAACATAACGGGACCGACCATGCCGAGCATTTTCCCGCACTCGGCGGCAAAGCTTTTTACCTGTTCGGGGTCGGAAACGACGTACCACTTGACTAAGCGCCAGTTTTTCCCCGACGGGGCATAGGCGGCTATATCGAGCAGCTTTTCGATCTCGCCTTGCTCAAGCGGAACATCCGTGTAGTTGCGGCAGGAACGCCGTGTCTTGAAAAACTGCGTCACCTGAGCCTCACTGATCTTGTTCTCCGGCTGCACCGTCTCAAGCTCGCTTGGGCTTATCTCCGGCAGGGAGATGGCGGACTTGGGACACACCGCAACGCACTGGGCACAGTTAAAGCACGCCATATCCTGACGCACGGTCGGCACACGCTGACCCTCCGTGCGTATAAGCACATGACGGGGGCAGATCTGCACACAGGTGCCGCAGCCGACGCACAGCTCGGCGTCGATCGCAGCGGGGTATCGGTTAATGACCTTCATAAGCATCGCTCCTTTTTGCGGCATTATAGCACGCTTTTTCGGCGTAATGTGCATTCACAAAGAAAATCAATCGCATTGCTTGCAAAGCTGTGGTATACTGGGGGCAATAAGCTATGGAGAGTCGGAACATGAACACTTTTGACAAGGAAAAGGAGCTGGCTCGGCTGCGCATCCTGTTTACCGAGTCCACGGAATTTATGCAGGCGGTCGGAGATGGCAGCCGACAGCTTATCCTGCTTGCGATCATGCAGGGCAAGTTCGGCGGCAGCCGCATCGGTGAGATCGCACAGCGTGCGCATATGTCGGAGCCGACGGTCACGCACCACATCCGCATTTTGAAGGATGCGGGCGTTGTGCTGTGCAACCGCATCGGCACGAGAAACTATTACTATATAAACGCCGCCTGCGAGGGCTTTCAAAAGGTGAAGTGCCTTGTGGACACCTACGAGACCGTTGCGGACAGCTTTAAGTCCATCCAAACCTACGGCGACGAATGAGCGCAGACGCAAAGAAGCACCTCCAAGGGAGGTGCTTCTTTGCGTCTATGTATCAGTGCATATAGTTTTTAATAAATGCGTCGAGCTTTTCGGCGTAGGCGTCCATGCATCGCCAGCTTGTTTCGATGTGGCGAACGCCGGGCGAAAAGAGCTTGTCCTTCGGCTCCGGCAGAAGCTTGAATATGCGGGGCGCCATCGAAAACGGCACCGTGGGGTCGTCCTCACCGTGGACGATAAGCACGGGACAGCGGGCGCTTGCAATATGCTCCCGCACCTCGGCGGTCTGCGGATCGTAGCCCGCAATGCAGCGATTCAGCCTGCGCATAAGCCCGTAAAGCGGACCGAGCTGCTTTTTGAGTATCTCGGATGCGTCGATAAAGCCGCTGTCGGCGACGATGAACGCCACGTTATCCGGCACACGGTCGCTCGCCATAAGAACGCTTGCCGCACCGAGGGAAAAGCCGTGCAGAACGACGCTTACGTCGCCGAGCCGAGCTTTCAGTTCACTGAACCACTTTAAGCAGTCGGCGCTTTCAAACAGCCCGTAGCCGAAGAACCTGCCGCCGCTTTCGCCGGAGGCGGTGTTGTCGGGACAAAAAACGTCAAAGCCCCGTGAGAAGTAGTAGTCGGCAAGCATTCCGGCGGTCTCGGCATGCTCGGAATGGTAGCCGTGGACGATGAATGCAAGGCGCTTTGAAGGCTCCTCACCGCAGCGGTAGTAAAAGCCGCAAAGCTCCTCGCCACGATCAGAGCGCATCGTCCAGCGCTCGTGCGGTCGGGAACGCAGGCGCTCGGCGTTTGCGTCACGCCAAACGTAGTAGTCCGGCTCGTGATTTTTCGTGTCGAGCAGCAGCGTGGAGAGCTTTGACCTTGTGCGGTAGAACACAAATCGGTATATGTCGGTGACGGTGTAGACGGGCAGCAGCGCAGCGGCGGCAATGACGAGGGCTTTCATCTCAACCCACCTTCATAACTGCGCCGACGCTTGCAAGCAGCGTAAATGCGACGACGAGTATCTGGAACGGCAGCGAGCCGAACACACCGCAGATGGGCGACTCACCGACTCTGCGGCGGGAGCAGTTGTATGCGACGATTATGCCGATGCCCGTGACGACCTGGATGATGCTTGCAAAGCGGGTAAAGCCGACGAAGCTGTCCAGTCCGAGCATGGCAAGCACGAGGCAGGGCAGGGAGGCGATAAGCCAACTCAGGCGACGGCCCCAACCCGTCTGCTCGCTCACGATGTCACGCAGATTGAGGGTGTTTGCCCAGAAAGAGGTCGCAAGCGCCAAAAGGGTGAACACATAGCCCACGACTGCGACCCAGCCGCCAAAGCGCCGTGCGAGATCGACGAAGGCGCCCTCCTCGCTCACGTCGCCGCCGGTGCCGAGAAGCGTCGTCAGGGTGATGAAGAATATGAGCGATGCGTTCACGGCAAGGCCGAGAGCGATGGACGATCTGATACGCTTTTTGTCGCCGCCGAGACCCTTTACGACCTGCGGCGTACTCATAACGGCGGAGAGGGAAAAGCTTATCATGCCGAACAGCGCAAGTGCGTTGTTGAAGCCTCTCCAACCCGTGGGCAGGGCTTCCGTCCCACGCATGAGCGTTGCGACAAAAATGACGCCCATGACGATGACCATTGCGATGACGGCGTATTTTTCACAGATGCCGACAAGCTTCATGCCGACGAACACCACGCCTGCGCCCAAAACGTAGAATATCAGGATGCCGACGATGTCGGGCAGACCGAACCACTGTGCGAAAACGGCGGCGGCTCCCGTGAGGAAGGCGCTGACGTTGACGATGACGGACACGCCGAGGAGGATAAACGCCGTCCATGTCAGAACGGTTTTGATCTTTCCGGCGAAAAGCTCCGAATCGAAGCACTTGACAAACTGCGCACCGTTGTTATTGTAGCTTAGCTCCGCAATGATAAGGTGCAGCACGAGAGCGACGAGGTATGCGAATATCAGTATAAGCACGGTCTCCCTGAAGCTGTTGTGCGAGGCAAGATACGGAACGGAAAGTATGCCTGCGCCGACGCCGTGACCGACGATTATGCCCGTGGCTTCAAGAAAGCTGAGCTTGGATTCACCCTGCATCTGTGACAAAAAAATCACCCTTTCGTTTTTTCTCATTCTACCATGACACGGCGCTTTTGACAACGATAATATAAAACAGGGTGCAGCTTTTCGCTGCACCCTGTTTTGGGGAGAGAGTATGGGAAAATTGAAAGATTGGAAGCGGTTTTAGGCAAAATGCACGCACTTATTCAGGCTTACGATGAAAGCCACGGCGGATGCCACCATTGCACCGGCAAATACGTTGGAAACGGTCCCGGTCATGGTTGCCCAAAGGTAGGTAAAGGCAACTATGAGAACGATGGAAATGATGGCGATAACGGCATAAGCAGTACTGGAAAGCTTTTTCATGGTTTTTACCTCCTGATGTAAAGTTTTTTGTGGATTCTGTTTGTATCTCCGGATTGACTTCAGTATAAAGGAGTGTTACTATAAAGTAAAGCTTGAGAATTTCAAAACACATTTAAGTAAAACTTAAAAGGAGAGAGCAACATGGAAAGTGCGAGATGCAAGGCGTTTTTGGCTGCGGTTGCGAGCGGAAGTCTCTCGAAGGCGGCGGAAGAGCTTAACTACACCCCGTCGGGCGTAAGCCAGCTCGTCACGGCGCTTGAGGAGGAGTTCGGCTTTCCTCTTTTAAAAAGAAGCAAGAAGGGCGTTTCGCTCACGCCGGAGGGCGAGTCGCTGCTGCCCGCCGTGAGCGCATATATAAGGCAGGAGCGCCGCATATATCAGCTTGCCGCCGAGGTCAAGGGACTTGACATCGGCTCCATCACCATTGCGGCGTATTCCTCCATTGCGACGCACTGGCTGCCGAAGGTCATAGCGAACTTCCGTCGTGACTATCCCAATATAAGAATAAAGCTGCTTGAGGGCGTGCGTCAGGAGGTCAAAGGTTGGCTTGCGGAGGGTCGTGCCGACATCGGCTTTTTAAGCGCCGGCGAGGACGTTGAGAGCGAGTACCGTTGGATACCGCTTGCGGAGGACCCGATGGTGGCGGTGCTGCCCTTGGATCACGAATATGCGGATAAGGACAGCTACCCTCTTGAGCGGTGCAGGTACGAGCATTTCATCATGCCCGCCATGGGTTGGGACGACGACGTTATGGTCATGCTCGGCAAGTACGGCATTGAGCCGCACATCGAGTTTTCGACCATTGAAAGCTTCTCGGCGTATGCGATGATCGCCGAGGGCATGGGCATGAGCATAACGAATTCGCTCATTTTGGAGGGGATGAATTTTGACATTGTGAAGGTACCGGTGGAGCCTGCACAGTCCATAACGCTCGGCATAGCGCTGCACTCCATCGAACACGCATCACCTGCGGTACGCAAGTTCGTGCAGTATGCGGTGCGTCAGCTCAAGGCATAAAAACGACAAAAATTATTCGATGAAAAATGACTTTTTATGCAGTTATACAAACTTGGCTCCACGGCGTTGACAGGCGTATAATCCTGTGTTAAAGTCGCAAAGTAAGAAAAGCTCTTAGGCATTTTGAAAAGGCACGGAGAGCTTTTTTTAGTTTTTTGAAAAACAGAATAAAAGAGAAAAAGGAGCAAGAAAATGGAGAAAATGTTTAAGCTTTCTCAGCGTGGAACCACCGTCCGCACTGAGGTGGTCGCAGGCATTACCACCTTTATGGCAATGGCCTACATCCTCATGGTAAACCCCGGAATGTTCTCGGATCTCCCCGGCGTGTCCTACAATGCGATCTACGTCGCCACGGCTATCAGCGCAGTCATCGGCACTCTCCTCATCGGTCTCATGGCAAACCTGCCTCTGGCTCAGGCGTCCGGCATGGGTCTGAACGCATTCTTCGTGTACACCGTGTGCTTCGGCCTCGGCTTCACCTACTCGAACGCACTCCTGTTTGTTCTGGCTGACGGTCTCATCTTCGTTCTCCTGACCGCATCCGGTCTCCGTAAGCTCATTTTCGACGCCATCCCCGCAGCGGTCAAGGTTGCGATCCCCGCAGGCATCGGTCTGTTCATCGCATTCCTCGGCTTCCAGGATGCAGGCATCGTCGCAAAGGATGCCTCCACCGGCGTCACTCTTGCTTCCTTCAACCTTCTCGGCTCGGCTACCTGGGCAAGCATCATGCCCATGCTCGTGACCATAGCCACCGTTATCTGCATTGCCGTTCTGAACAAGAAAAACGTTAAGGGCGCAATACTTATCAGCATCCTCGGCGGTGCGATCGTTTACTTCGCACTCGGCTTCACCATCCCCGACTTCTACAAGGGCTTCCTCGAAGGCTCCAGCATGAACCCCCTCAAGGCGTTCAAGGACTTTGCAAACGGCGCTTTCGGCAAGGTCTTTACCGAGGGCTTTGACTTCAGCGCATACCTTGCCGTCGAAGGTCACACCAAGAGCGGTCTTGTCATCACCTTCATCACCACCGCACTTGCATTCTGCATGGTCGATATGTTCGACACCATGGGCACCCTCTACGGCGCTTGCCGCGGCGGCGGTCTCCTCATAAAGAACGCCAAGGGCGAGGACGAGGTCCCCAACATGAACGAGGCAATGCTCGCAGACGCAATTGCAACCTGCGTCGGCGCCGCCTGCGGTACCTCCACCGTCACCACCTTCGTCGAGTCCTCCTCCGGCGTTGCAGCCGGCGGCCGCACCGGACTTGCTTCCGTCGTCACCGCAGGACTCTTCCTCGTGGCAATGTTCCTTTCTCCCATCGTTTCCCTCATTCCCTCCTGCGCATACGCAGCGGCGCTCATCTACGTCGGCATTCTCATGATCGGCTGCGTCAAGGACATCGAGTGGGCGGATCCCGCAATTGCACTTCCCGCATTCCTCACCATGACCATGATGCCCTTCACCTACAACATTTCCTACGGCATCGCCTTCGGTCTTATCTCCTACATTGCCATCAAGCTCTTCACCGGCAAGGTCAAGGAAATAAACGTCGGCACCTGGGTCATCGCGCTTCTCTTCACCGCAATGTTCTTCCTCACCCATTAATAAATATTCACAAATTTATCCGTTTTTCGGATAAGGGATTGTTGAAAAAGCCGAAGGCTCCGCCTTCGGCTTTTTTTGACGCTTTTAATGAAAAAAACAAGATCTTTGCAGCATTTGTCAAAATGCTGCAAATTTTTTCCGCTACCGGACAAAATTAAAATTATATATAGTACAAATATCTATTGATAAATAATCAGAATATGATAAAATAATTTGATACAATAGGAAAAACCGTGAACGGAGCGGCAATTGATGGGATTTTCAGGAAAGCTGAAAACTAAAATAAAAGAGGGCTACTTTAAGGAGATGCTGCACGAGATAAGGTGGATGCTGAAATATTTTCGGCGCTACCGCTTTGCCGTGCTTATACATATCCTTTTGGGCGTGGTCGGCACCGCAATGTCGCTTTTGTCGAGCGTTGCGATGAAAAAGCTCATCGACGTCGTGACGGGCTTCGACACGGGCGGCATAGCCGCCGCCGCTGCGCTCATGCTCGGACTTATGCTCGGCAGCGTGCTTATGAACGCCGCTGCGTCACGCATTGCGGCGGTCATCAACATCCGTGTGCAAAACGGCATACAGGCGGAGGTCTACGACCGTATGCTCCGCTCCGACTGGGAGTCGCTTGAAAAGTTCCGCAGCGGCGACCTCATAAACCGCTTAAACGGCGATGTGAGCACCGTCGCCTCCGGGGTGACAGGACTTCTTCCCGGATTGGTTTCGGGGGGAGTGCAGTTTATAGGCTCGCTCATCATCATCCTGCTTTACGACAAGGTCATGGCGCTCATTGCGCTCATCGGCGTTCCCGTGACGGTGCTGTGTTCGAGGATGCTCGTCGTGCGCATGAGGGAGTACAGCCGAAAGATGAAGGACATCGGCAGTCAGGTCATGTCCTTCCACGAGGATTCCTTCCGCAATCTTTCGACGATCAAGTCCTTCGGCGTGATGGACGGCTTCCGTGACAGGATGCTCGCAATGCAGGAGACCTACCGCAAGGCGCTTTTGGAGTACAACGGCTTCTCCGTCCTGACGGGGATGCTGATGTCGATACTCGGACTGTGCATATCCGTCGGCTGCTTCGGTTGGGGCGTGTACAGACTGTGGACGGGCTTCATATCCTTCGGCACGATGACCATGTTTTTGCAGCTCACCAATATGCTGCGCTCGTCGTTTACAACGCTTATCGGGCTTGTGCCGTCGGCGATCTCGGTGACGACATCCGCAGGAAGGATCATGGCGGTGACGGAGCTTGCCGAGGAGGAGGGCGCACGGGAGCTTATGCCGACGCCCGACAGCTGCCGCATTGAGCTGAGGAACGTTTCGTTTGCCTACTCCGGCGGTGACACGGTGCTTAAAGACCTGTGCTTTGCCGCCTCTCAGGGCGACACCGTTGCACTGGTCGGACCCTCCGGCGAGGGCAAAACGACGATGATACGTCTCCTTTTGGGACTTATAAAGCCCGCAGAGGGCGAAGCCGTCATTATAACGGACGGTGAGGAAGCAAGGCTTTCCGCCGCAACGAGGAGCGCCTTTGCCTATGTGCCGCAGGGCAACACGATACTTGCCGGCACGATCGCCGACAATATGCGCGTGGTGCGTCCCGACGCCGACGACGAAATGATAAAGGAAGCCTTGCGTCTTGCCTGCGCCTACGACTTCGTGTCGAAGCTGCTGGACGGCATATACGGCAGTACTGGCGAACACGGCGGCGGCTTCTCCGAGGGTCAGGCGCAGCGCATTGCGATAGCAAGAGCCTTGCTTTCGGACGCTCCCGTGCTGCTCTTGGACGAGGCGACCAGCGCTCTCGACGAGGACACGGAGCGCAGGCTGCTTGCGAACATCAAAAACGATAAGAGGAACCGAACGCTTATCATCGTGACGCACAGAGCCGCAGCGGCGGAGGTGTGCGACAGACGGTACAGCCTAAACGGCACACGGCTCACGGAGGTCAAGTGATGGAAAAACGCATACTTTCCGCCGAGGAGCTTATGCCGGAATACACGGAGCTGTTAAAGGCGGGGGCGGAGCTTCCGCTTTCGGTGAGCGGGGCAAGCATGCTGCCCTTCCTCTATCCCGGACGGGACGCCGTGTTTCTCAAAGCGCCGTCGGGGGAATTTAAACGGGGCGACATTCTGCTTTACCGCCGCACAAACGGCAGATATATACTCCACCGTCTACAAAGCATCGAGGGCGGTGGGCTGTACTTTGCGGGCGATGCGCAGGACGTGATCGAGGGTCCCGTTTTGCCCGAACAGGTCGTCGGGACCGTAACGAAGGTCCGGCGCCGAGGAAGATACATAGGCAAAAAAAGCCCCGTGTGGCTGTTTTACAAATACGTCTGGCGCTTGAGCTTAGGGGGACGCAGACGGATGTTCACACTATTTCGCCGCATTAAAAACACTTTCGGGAGAAAGAAATGATCGACATACACACACATATCATTCCCGGCATAGACGACGGCTCGCCGGATATGATGACCTCGCTTTCGATGGCGGAGCTTGCCGCCGAAAACGGGACGGATGCGATGATCGCAACGCCGCACTGCAATCAGCGCGGATTGTACGAAAACTACGCATCGGAGGAGCTGTCGCAAAGGTTTGAGGAGCTTAAAAGAGAAATAAGGCTTGCGGAGATCCCGATAGAGCTGTACCTCGGCTCCGAGGTGTACGGTACGCCGGAGGTCCCGGAGCTGTACTCGCAGGGCAGGCTCCCGACCTTAAACGGCAGCCGGTATCTGCTTATAGAATTTGATTTTTACGCCGGAGCCGTGTTCATGCAGAACGTTCTGTACAAGCTGCTTGATGCGGGAGCCGTGCCGATACTCGCCCATCCGGAGCGCTACTATTCGCTTCAGCTTCAACCGGACACGGCTATGGCGTGGCACGACGACGGCGTCGGCATACAGATAAACAAGGGCAGCCTTTTCGGGCGCTTCGGCGGGGAGGCGGCGTCGCTGTCCCGCACCCTGCTGAGATACGGCAGCGTAAGCATTGTCGCAAGCGACGCTCACGGGGCAAACGTTCGCACACCGGATATGACGGACGCCTTCGGCTTTATAAGCGCCAACTACTCCGAGGAGCTTGCGGAGCTGCTGCTGTCGGAGAACCCGACAAGGGTTTTAGAAAACAGACGCCTCCTTCGGGCGGACGGATCCCAGATGTACTGAAAAGAGGTACCGATATGAAGAAAAACAAACTTCCCATACTTATGTGCGTGCTTGTGGTTTTGTCGATCGCAGCGGTAGTGGGCTACCTTTACTACACAAAGGCGGTGTCAAGCCCGCTGCCTCCGACCATCAGCTTCGACAGCGATACCGTTACGGTCAGCACAGCTTACACCGAGGAGGAGCTCCTTGCCGGCGTCACGGCTCTCGATCCGGAGGACGGCGACGTGACCGACTCGCTCGTGGTCGAGAGCGTCTCCCGCTTTATCGGGGACGGTACCGCAAGGGTCACATATGCCGCATTTGATTCAAATAATCACATGGTCAAGGCGGAGCGCAGCGTTCGATTTACGGACTATACCTCTCCGAGACTGGAGCTTTCCGCCCCGCTCATGTTCAAAAAAAGCGGCGATATAAACATACTCAAATACCTTTCCGTCGAGGACTGCTTTGACGGCGATATCTCCGGCAGTATCAAATATGCGCTGCTCGGCAAGAGCCTGACACTCTCCGAGGTCGGTGAGCACAGGGTGCAGATCAGAGTGACGAACAGCATGGGCGACACGGTGCATCTCACGCTCAAGGTCGAGGTCACGGAGCGGGACCCCAACGTAGCCGGTATCACGCTGACGGATTACCTCATTTACCTGCCTCAGGGTGCAGATTTTGACCCCGCATCATACGTCGAGGGCTACACGGCGGGCGGCGAAAAGCGCACAGGCGCCGACGGTCTTACGATAAAGAACGGAGCGGACACCTCGACCGAGGGCGTCTACACGGTCGATTACATATACGGCAGCGGCGACGGAGCAAGCCGCACGAGACTTATAGTCGTAGTGGAGTAAGGGGGCTGCATCACAGTGGAAGAAAAGAAAAAATCTGGTGCGGCCGGAGAAAGCGTTCAGGGCTTTCATCCGCTGCTGCTCATAAGAGAAATGATAGGCAAGCTCTGGCTTGCGCTCGCAGTGGCGATCATCGTCGGCTGCATTGCGTATATCGGCGCTTCGGCGCTGTACAGCCCGGAGTATAAAACACAGACGACCTTCGTCGTGTCGGTGAGAGAGGGCGGCTCCTCCGTCTACTCAAACCTTGCCGCAGCGAAGAACATCGCAAGCTCCTTTTCCGAGATCGTTGACAGCGACGTTATGAAAAAGCGCGTGGCATCCGAGCTTGGTACGGACAAGGTAGGCGGAGAGATAAGCGCAAGCGTTATAGAGGAAACAAACCTTATAGAGCTTACGGTCACGGCGGGCGATCCGAGAAGCGCATATCTCATCACGAGAGCCGTGCTGAACAACTACGGCGAGCTTGCCGAAAAAGCGCTCAGCTCGGTGACCTTGGAGATACTCAGACAGCCCACCATACCGACCTCTCCCTCGAACGTCTCCGGCGCAATGCGTGCGGCGAAGCTCGGTGCGGTCATATCCGCCGTCGTCGTGCTTGCGTGGGTCTGCCTCAAGGCGTACCTGAGAGATACCGTCAAGGTGACGGAGGACGTCGAGAAGAAGCTTGACGTAAAGCTTCTTGCAACGGTATATCACGAGCGCAAGTACAAGAGCGTAAAGGAAGCTCTGCGCCGCCGCAAAAAGAGCATTCTCATAACGAATCCGACGACGGGCTTTGCGTTTTCCGAGACCTTCAGAAAGCTGCGCACGAGAGTGGACTACCATATGCGCAGAGAAAATGCAAAGGTCATTATGGTCACCTCGGTGCTTGAAAACGAGGGCAAGAGCACCGTCGCCGCAAATCTTGCGCTCGCCATGAACCGTAAGCGCAAAAACGTCATTCTGATAGACGGCGACATGAAGAAGCCCGCTCTGCACAAGATAATGAATTATCAGGACAAGCAGTATGCCGGGATCACGGATTACCTCGACGGCAAGGCGGCGCTTAAAGACACGCTCATATCCGACAAGAACTATCAGATGGGACTCATACTCGGCAAAAAGGGCAGCGACCGTTCGACGGAGCTTGCGTGCAGCCCTGCGATGCGTGAGCTTATACGGCAGGCAAGGCAGAACGTCGATTGCATAATCATTGACACGCCGCCTATGTCCGTCAGCCCCGACGCGGAGTGCATTGCAGAGCTTGCCGACGCTTCGATACTCGTTGTGCGGCAGGACACCACCCCCGTCAAGGTCATAAACGACGCAATAGATACGCTTACCGTGAGCAAGGCAAAGCTCATCGGCTGCGTGTTCAACAATGTCAGGTCGGCTGATTTCAGCGACGGCTACAGCTACGGCAGCGGCGGCAAATACGGCTACGGCGGTCACAGCTACAGCCGCTACGGTTACGGCAAATACGGCTATGGCAGCCGCAAAAAGCAGGATGCCGGAGAGGAGAGGGAAGCATGAATAACGAAGCGATAAGACAGCCCTTTTCACTCGGACGCATAGCGGCGCAGCTTTTAAGGGGACTGCGGCGGCTATGGTATCTCATTCTGCTGCTTGCCCTGCTCGGCGGGGCGTTCATGGGCTACCGCTCGTGGGCGAGCTACACTCCAGTGTACAGCGCTTCGGCGACCTTCAGCGTCTACACCGTGAACGAGAACCAGTCCGGCATCTCGACCTTTAACTTTGCGGTAGCCGAGCAAATGGCAAAGACCTTCCCCTACATCCTAACAAGCGGCGTACTGAGCGACCTTGTCAAGACCGACATGGGGCTTGACACGCTCCCTGCAATAAGCGTTTCTTCCGTTCCCGAAGCGAACATGATAACGCTGACCGTAAGGGGCGGGGATGCACAGCTTTGCTACGACGTGTTGCAGTCGGTCATACGAAACTACCCGCAGGTGGCGGAATTTGTCGTGGGGCCGACCTATATGAACATCGTTGACGAGACCGGAGTGCCGCAGGAGCCGGATAACGGCAGAAGCTGGACGGGCGCGGCAAAGAAGGGCGTCATCATAGGCGCTGCGATAGGTCTGCTCATCGCGCTTGTTTACGGTTATACAAAATCGACCGTTATGGGCAGGGAGGATATCCAGAGCCGCAGCAATGTGCGCTATCTCGGAACGCTGCCTGCCGTTGCGGTGAAAAAGCGCAGCAGACAGGATCCCCGCGCACTGGTCGTCAGCGAGACGCAGGACAGAAATTACAAGGAAGCCTTCCGCGCGCTTGCGGTGAGGCTTGACAAGCAGCTTCGGGACCGTGAGCGGAAAACGCTCATGGTGTGCAGCGCAGCCTCCGGTGAGGGCAAGACCACGGTGGCGTACAACATGGCGCTGTCGTTTGCAAAGCTCGGCAGAAGGGTGCTCCTCCTCGACTGCGACCTGAGAAACCCGTCGCTGAACGCAATAACGCAAAGTGCGGAAAACACGGGACTTTCGGAGCTGCTCTCCGGCACTCTTTCACTTGAGAAGGCCGTGCATACGACGGAAAACGAGAACCTCCGCATCATATACGCGGGCTCCGGCGGTGCAAATGAGGAGCTTATGCAGGGCAGCGGACTTTCGGAGCTGATGCGTGAGCTTAGAGAAAGCTACGACTATATCGTTATGGACACCCCGCCTTGCTCGCTGCTTACCGACGCAGAGGATCTGGCGGAGGTCAGCGATGCGGCGATAATGGTCATTAAGCAGAACTACGCAAGCCGCAGCTCGGTCATCGAGAGCATGACGAGGCTCAGCGAGAGCGGCACCGCAGTCGTTGGCTATATACTCAACGCCTTCTCCGGCAGAAGCGGCGGCAGAGGCGGCTACGGTTACGGCTACGGCTACGGTTACGGTTATGGCTATGGTTATGGCTACGGAGAAAGCGACGACAAGGAGTCCGACGGCAAATGAGCCGTAGGGCGAAGGAGAAATGCTTATGAAAAAACTGACAGGTGATTACAGCAAGGAAAAGCTTGTTAGAGTACTGTGCCTCGCGACGGCGGATGCGGTGCTCGTAAATCTCGCTGCACTGGCGACCCTGCTCATCAGATTCTCCATTGACGGCATGACCGTCTGGAATCCGGCCTTTGACTGGTATTTAAAGCTTTATCTCGGCTATGCGGTCATAAACACCGTGGTCACGATAGTGATGTTTGCGCTGTTTAACCTGTATAACAGCCTTTGGGAATTTGCGGGCTACAACGAGCTTATCCGTATAGGCTGCGCTTCGGTAGCCTCGGCGCTTGTGAACTTTGTGCTTATGCTGCTTATCGAGGATTCGAGAATGCCGCTGAGCTTTCCGATAATCTACTCGATGCTGCTTGCGGCAGGCACCGGTGCTCTGCGCCTTATTTACAGGGCGCTGCGCCGGAAAAGAAGCGGCTCCCGCAGCACCGCCGAGAAAAAGCGCACCATGCTCATCGGCGGCGGTCAGGCGGGCGCAATGGTGCTGCGTGAGTTCCGCTACAGCACTCACTCCGAAAACAAGGTCGTCTGCGTTATTGACGACGACCGCTCGAAGTGGGGCAGCTTCATTCAGGGCGTCAAGATCGTCGGCGGCAAGGAATCCATCGTTTTGGCGGCGGAGAAATACGACGTCGAGGAGATCATACTTGCCATACCCTCCGCAAGCCGCAGACAGAAGCTTGATATTTTGGAGATCTGCCATGCGACCGGGTGCAAGCTCAGAACGCTGCCCGGACTGTATCAGCTCGCAAACGGCGAGGTCAGCATACAGAAGATCCGCGAGGTGGACATAGAGGATCTGCTCGGCAGGGACATCGTGAAGATCGACTTAAACGAGGTTGCAGGCTACATAAAGGACAAGGTCGTTTTGGTGACGGGCGGCGGCGGCAGCATCGGCAGCGAGCTGTGCCGTCAGGCGGCAACGCAAAAGCCCAAGACCCTCATCATCTTCGACATATACGAAAACAACGCCTACGAGCTTCAGATGGAGCTGCGCCGGAAGCATCCCGAGCTCAATCTCGTGGTGCTTATCGGCTCCGTGCGTGATAAGAGCCGTGTGGACTATGTTTTCGACAAGTACCGTCCCGACATTGTTTGCCACGCTGCGGCGCACAAGCACGTTCCGCTGATGGAGGATTCGCCGCTTGAGGCGATAAAGAACAACGTTTTCGGCACCTACAATGTCGCCGAAGCGGCGGACAAGTACGGCGCACGGCGCATGATACTGGTCTCGACCGACAAGGCGGTCAATCCAACAAACGTCATGGGCGCATCAAAGCGCATATGCGAGATGGTTGTGCAGATGTGGAACGGACGCAGCAAAACGGAGTACGTTGCGGTGCGCTTCGGAAACGTCCTCGGCTCGGCAGGCAGCGTTATTCCGCTGTTCCGCCGTCAGATAAAGGAGGGCGGTCCCGTCACGGTCACGGACAGAAACGTCATCCGCTACTTTATGACCATTCCGGAGGCGGTGCAGCTCATATTCCAGGCGGGCGCATACGCCAAGGGCGGTGAGATATTCGTGCTTGACATGGGCGAACCCGTGAGGATCGATGACCTTGCAAGGAACATGATCCGCCTGTCGGGGCTTGAACCCGATCTTGACATTCCGATCGTTTACACGGGTCTGCGTCCCGGCGAAAAGCTGTACGAGGAGCTGCTGCTCTCCGGCGAGGGAATGCAGAAAACCGCAAACGACCTCATCTACATCGGCGGCGAGGCGCCCTTCGACGAGGCGCTGCTGAGCGAAAAGCTCACCGAGCTCTCGGAGCTTCGCGAGGGCGAGGAGATGCTTCTGCGCACGAAGATCTCGGAGCTTGTGCCGACGTATCACATGACCGAAAACGATGCAAAAAGGATGCCGCAGGTATCCGTGGAGGCGTAAAATGGAAGGTAAAAGAATTTTTCTCGCAAGCCCGCATATGTCCGACGATGGCTATGAGCTGGAATATGTGAACGACGCTTTCCGCAAGAACTGGATAGCGCCGCTCGGCGAAAACGTCAACGAGTTTGAGGCGGCGGTAAAGCACTTTACGGGTGCGGAAAACGCCGTTGCGCTCTCCGCCGGGACCGCTGCGCTGCATCTTGCGCTCATCCTTGCCGGAGTCGGCAGGGGAGACAAGGTGTTCTGCCAGAGCCTCACCTTCTCGGCTTCCGCAAACCCGATAGCCTACCTCGGCGCAGAGCCGGTGTTTGTCGATTCCGAGAGCGAAAGTTGGAACCTTGATCCCGCAGCGGTGCGTGAAGCGATCCGACTGCACGGTGCGCCCAAGGCGCTCGTCGCCGTGCACCTATATGGTATGCCCGCAAAAATGCGTGAGATCGAGGGCATTTGCGAGGAGTACGGCATAGTCCTCGTCGAGGATGCGGCCGAGGCGCTCGGCTCGGTGTACGAGGGTCGCCCTTGCGGAACGCTGGGACGCTTCGGCGCACTGTCGTTTAACGGCAACAAGATCATCACGACCTCCGGCGGCGGTATGCTGCTGTGCAGGGAAAAGGAGGACGCCGCCCATGCGCTGAAGCTTGCGACTCAGGCGAGGGAGCCGTTCCCGTGGTATCAGCACGAGGAGATCGGCTATAACTACCGCATGAGCAACATAAGCGCCGGCATCGGCAGGGGACAGATGCGTGTCCTGCCGGAGCGCATAGCGAAGAAGCGTGAGATATTCGAGACCTACAAGAGAGAGCTTGCGGAAAAGCCGCTGAGCTTTCAGGAGGGCGTGAAGGACAGCGCTTCAAACCGTTGGCTCACTGCGGCTACGATAGCCGACGACTGCAAGGTGACGCCGACGGAGCTTATCCGGCTCTTGGGCGAGGAGAACATCGAGGCTCGCCACGTTTGGAAGCCGATGCATATGCAGCCCGTTTTTTCGGACTGCGCCTTCGTGAAATGCAGAGACGCTGCGGTGAGCGAGCGGCTGTTTAACAGAGGCATCTGCCTGCCGAGCGACACGAAGATGACGCCCGGTGAACAAATGAAAGTGATAGAAACGCTGAAAAAAGCGTTTTAAACAATAGAAAGCCGCCCCTCACGGGGCGGCTTGTTCTTACATTATTTAATTAAAACAGTCTGCCGACGGATATTACGCCCATGGTCACAGCCATGACGATAAGTCCGGCGATCATAACGCCGAGACCTATTGCAGGCAGGGCGTTTTTGAGCCTCATATCCAGAAGCGACGCAACGAGTGCGCCCGTCCAAGCGCCCGTACCGGGCAGGGGTATCGCAACGAGGATGAGCAGTCCCCAAAACGAGTAGGTCTGCACGACCTTGCCCTTTTCCTCGCCCTTGCGATTGAGCCAGTTTGAAAAGCCCGTGAGGATGTTGTGCTTATTCATCCAAAGCAGGACTTTTCTTGTCAGAAGTATCAGGATCGGCACGGGAAGCATATTGCCGATGACCCCTATTACATAGGTCAGCCACGGCTCAAGTCCGCTTGCGATGCCGACGGGGATAGCCCCTCTGATCTCGGACACGGGCAGCATTGCAAATAGCAGGGTCTTAAGTATGTCGGTCATTCATTCCTCCGTCAGTTTGCGGGATCCGGCAGCACACCGTCGGTCGGTTCGGGACTCGGCGACGGTTCGGGGATCTTCTCAAAGGTGACCATTATCGTATGATCCTCTCGGATGTTCGAGAGGGTATAGCTTGTCTTCTGACCTATGTCCTGCCCGTCGACCGTGACGGACTTTATCTCGTAGCCCTCGTCCGGCGTAAAGCCGATGGTGATGGCTCCGTTATCCTCGACGCTGACGCTGCCCTCCGGACTTGCGGAGCCGCCGTTGCCCGCCGAGACAAGCACGGTGTGCCTGTTTTCCTGCGGGATCGCAGCGCCGTCCTCACCTATAACGGGGGACTCGACCACGTCGACCGGGTCGTCGTGCGACTGCACGGCGCCGGGCTTGAAGGTCATTGCGCCGGAGCCGAAGCTCAAAACGGCGACGACGACCGCAATGACAAGCACTGCGACGGTGATCGACACCTTGAACTTCATGCTCATTGGTTTATGCAGCTTCTTGGGTTTCTTTGTCTTTACGGTGTTGCTCATATCGGATACCTCCCGACCGCTTACTGCTTAGGCGGCTGACCGCCCTGTTTGTTTCTCGGCTTGCCGCGGCGGTAATAGTGCCTCCGGTTGTTCTTTTTCTGTGCGGCATCCTTTGCCTGAGGCTGCTTCTGCTCTTTCTTTTCGACGGGAACGGCTTCCGCCTTGACGGAGACGCCCTCGGCTGCCTTGGGCTTTCTGCCGCCCCTTGAGGACTTCGGCCTCGGCTTTACGGGCTGCTTTTCCTCGCTCGGCTGCTGCTTTGCAGGCTCCTTTACCTCGACGGGCTTTTTCTCACCCGACTTGGGCTTGCGGTGCCTGTTCCTGTTGCGGCGGTTCCTTTGCTGCGGCTTTTCCGCAGGAGCGCTCTTGGGTTCTTCGGGGCGGAACTCCTCGGAGAAGAGCTGTGGCAGCGCCCACTCGTCCTCCGGCTCGACCTCCGGTTCAGGCTCCGGCACATATTTGAGTACCGAGGGGGGAGTCTCCCCGTCCTTGGGCCTGCCGCCGGGGACGGTTGCGACCTCGACTGCACGGAAAGTTTTAAGCTCGCCTTCGCCGCCGCCGTCAAGCTTGACCTTGACGAGCTGACGCAGCAGATTGACCTGTGTTACATTGCCGTAGCCGTCCGGCGTTTCGACGAATGCACCCTGCTTGGGAACGCTTTTCACAAGCTCCTCATACGCCTCCTGCTCATAGCGCAGACAGCACATGAGTCTGCCGCAGGAGCCGGAAATTTTGCTTGGGTTTAGCGACATCGACTGCACCTTCGCCATCTTGGTGGAGACGGGCTGGAACTCGTCGAGGAAGCGGCTACAGCAGAAGGGTCTGCCGCAGATGCCGAGACCGCCGAGCATCTTCGCCTCGTCGCGCACGCCGATCTGACGCAGCTCGATGCGGTTGCGGAATATGCCCGCAAGATCTTTCACCAGCTCGCGGAAGTCAACTCTGCCGTCGGAGGTGAAGAAGAACATGGTCTTGCTGCCGTCGAAATTGCACTCGACGTCAACGAGCTTCATGTCAAGCCCATGCTCCGCTATCTTCTTCTGGCAGATCTCAAAGGCTTCCTTTTCACGCTTTTTGTTTATCTCCGCAATGCGGAGATCGTCCGCCGTTGCGATTCGCACGACGGGACGCAGCGGCTGCACCACGGCATCGTCATTCACGAAATGATTTGCGTGGGTGCAGTCGGCGATCTCAAGTCCCTTGCTGGTTTCGACAATGACCTGCTGACCGCTTTTTATCTGCTTGTCGCCGGGGGCAAAGTAGTAGCTTTTGCCCCGGCCTTTGAATTTTACGCTTATAACTTCAATCAACTTTTTTCCTCGATTCCTTTTACGGCAAGCAGGCCGTAAATATGTTTCGTGCCGGTGTTGACCTTTAAACGGTCAAGACAACGGTCACACAAAGCGATAAGCCGCATGATCTCCTCCCCGCTTATGGCAAGGCTTTTGCCCTCGCCGGAGAGTGCTGATATAAGCTCCGCCTTCGTCGCCTCAAGAAAATCGGCGGTTTTCCGGCCGTCGCAGCCCTCGGACGCCATGCACCATGCCAAAAGCCCGCTCCGGCTGCCGCTCTGTATACATGAGATAAACCCCTCCGCCATCCTTTTGGCGTCGTCGTCGGGCGCTTCCGCCTCGGCGTTACGATGTATCTCGACGCAGCGGGAGCGCACCGTGACGAGCAGCTTTTCGGGATTCTGCACGCAGAGAATGAAGCGGACACCCTTCGGCGGCTCTTCAAGGAGCTTGAGGGCGGCGTTCTGAGCGCTTTCGTTCATCGTGTCCGCATCCTCGATGAGATAAACCTTCTCGAAAGCTTCGTTCGGCAGAACGTATGCGTCGGCAGCCATGCTGCGGATCTGATCCACCTGAAGCTCCTTCTTTAAGCGCCCCTTGTCGTCGCTGAGACGGGAGATGCGGATAAAGTCGGGATGCGTGCCGTTTATGACCTTGCGGCAGTCACGGCAAACGCCGCAGGGATGCTTGCCCGCAGAGCTGCAAAGCGACTTCTCGGCAAGCTCCGTTGCAAGCTTTATGCAGAGCTCCTTGGAGGGCGAGGATATTATATATGCATGAGACAGCTTTTCCACATCACACCTCCACCGGCTTATCAGTTCATTTTACTATTTATTGCGGCGCAAGTCAACATATTTGCCGCT
>CAVDMS010000012.1:0-35530 GCA_963610045.1 Bacteroidaceae bacterium | reverse complement strand
GCACAAGCTCGCTCACGCCCTCGCCGCTTCTTGCGGACAGGCACACTATATCCTCGCCGTGCGGCAGAATGCCGACATAGGCGTCGCACTTATTGAATACTCTGATACACGGCGTTTCCGATGCGCCGAGCTGAGATATAAGCCCGTCAACGACCTTCGCCTGCTCCTCCCAGTCGGGGTTTGAGATGTCGATGACGTGCAGCAGCACGTCGGCATAGCTCAGCTCCTCAAGCGTCGCCTTGAACGCCTCGACGAGGTGGTGCGGCAGCTTGCGGATAAAGCCGACGGTGTCGGACACCAGGACCTCCGTAAGGTCGCTGAGCCTCAGCTTTCTCGTGGTGGTGTCGAGCGTGTCGAAAAGGCGGTCGTTTGCGGGAATGTCGGAGCCGGTAAGACAGTTTAAAAGCGTCGATTTTCCGGCGTTGGTGTAGCCGACGAGGGCGACGACCGGGACGGCGTTTTTCTCACGGCGGCGGCGCTGGGTGCATCTGACCTTGCGCACGGCGCCAAGCTCCTCCTCAAGCTTCTGTATCTTGCGGCGGATATGGCGGCGGTCGGTCTCAAGCTGCGTTTCGCCGGGACCTCTCGTGCCGATGGGCGACGAGCCGCCGGAGGCGGTCTGCCGGACAAGGTGCGTCCACATACCCGTGAGCCTCGGCAGCAGGTACTTGTACTGTGCAAGCTCGACCTGGAGCTGACCCTCACGGCTCTGCGCACGCTGGGCAAAAATGTCGAGAATAAGACCGCTGCGGTCAAGCACCTTTATACCCAGCGCCTCGGAAAGCACCCGCATCTGCGAGGGCGAAAGCTCGTTGTCGAACACGGCAAGGTCGCACTCGTTTGCGGCAATGAAGTCTTTAAGCTCAAGCACCTTGCCGTCGCCTATAAAGGTGCCGGGGTCGGGCGTGGGGCGGTTCTGAATGAACATCCCGACGACCTCGCCCCCCGCCGTCTCGACAAGGGCGGCAAGCTCGTCCATCGTGATGTCGGTGCTGCGCTCGGACTGCGGCAGACTGGCGGCGTTAAGTCCCGCAAGCACCGCACGTTCTATTGTGATATCGTTTTTATCCATAATTCATCCTCACTGCAAAATACGGCAAAACGCCACGTCTTGCGACATGGCGTTCGAGAGCAAATAAATATTGATTATTTGATGCCGTACTTCTTGTTGAACTTATCAACACGACCGCTGGTGTCAACGAGCTTCTGCTTGCCGGTGTAGAAGGGGTGGCACTTGGAGCAGATCTCAACGCTGATGCCGGGACGGGTGGAGCCGGTCTCGATGGTTGCGCCGCAGGCACACTTTATAACTGTGGGCTGATAGTTGGGATGGATTCCTGCCTTCATTGTTCTTATCTCCTCATCATAGGCTGTCTTGATTATACCGCAAGCGGCACAGTTACAAGACGCAAAGTGAATTGTAACACACCGTGCGCCGCATTGCAAGCATTTTTTATATTATTTGTAGTCTACCGGGGTGCCGAGAGGCTCGTCGAGGCATTCGGGGTGCGTGAGAATGTACTTGAGCAGGCGGATGCTCTTGGAATAGTAGTAGCCGTCGGCAAGGCGCTCGTCGATGGTGAGACCCAATTCTACGCTGTTTCTCATGGTGTAGCTGCCGTCGTCGTTATAAAACGGGCGCTTTTTCATCTCGCCGACGATGACGAACAGCGAGGTGGTACCCCAGTTGTTGAGGTGGTGGTAGCCGCTCTTGAGCTTGATGGAGCCGAGGTTCGAGAGAATGACGGAGGCGTAGTAGGGGTCGGTGCCGACGACGGACTCGGGTATCCAACCGTGCCTGTCAAGGAAGCGCATGAACGCCATAACGGTCTTGAGTATGGGTCGGGGCAGCTTGTTGAACATATCGAGAGCGTCCGACGAGGTGTCGCTTCCGCCCTCCTTGCTGTTGGAGATCTGCTTATAAAGCTCACGGTGCAGCGTCTCAAAGGTGTCGTCCGGGTCGGCGTACAGGAATGCAAGACCCTCGCCCGCATCGTCGCTGAACTCACGCTTAACCGTAAACGAAGCGCTGTAATGCTCTCTCATGTAGAGATTCTTGTTGCATATGAAGCGGTTGAGCTTGGGACGAAGGATGATGACCTTCAGCATGGCGGCGACGATCACATGAAACAGCGTGTACTTAAACTTTGGGTCTCCTGCGTTGCGCTGCTTTAAATACTCGTCCACTCTCGTAAGGTCGATGGTCTCGGAGACATATGCCTCGTTGTCGCAGCGGTTGGGGTATATAAGCGGCATAATGACGTGCATACTGTCGGCGTTTCTTATAAGATGCCCGTCTCTGCGCCCGAAGAAGCCGTCTCTTTTATTGCTCATTGTCCTTACCTCGCATTATCTTTAAAATTTTTAAAATACCGATGTCAAGTCACATATTACCACATCGGGCGGAGATGTCAAGAATCCTTTGCTTGACACGGCGTCCGTTTGGGTATATCTTTTAACTCACCCTGTGTTTGGAGGCGCCTTATGAGCTTTGTCGAGATACTTTTAATTGCAATAGCCCTGTCGATGGACGCATTCGCCGTGTCCGTCTGCAAGGGACTGTCCGTACCGAAGGTCCTGCCCCGCCACGCTCTGACCGTCGGACTGTACTTCGGCGGATTTCAGGCGCTCATGCCGCTTATCGGCTACCTTCTCGGTCACAGCTTTGAAAGCGCCATTGCGAGCATCGACCACTGGATCGCCTTTGCTCTGCTTGTGCTTATCGGCGGCAACATGGTGCGTGAGGCGCTCGGTGACGACGACGAGGAAAAGACCGATGCAAGCTTCGGCTTTAAGACCATGCTCCTGCTTGCCGTCGCAACGAGTATCGACGCTCTCGCCGTCGGCGTGAGCTTTGCGTTCCTCGGCGTCAATATAATCGCCGCCATTGCGACCATCGGCACGACGACCTTCATACTCTCGATCGTCGGCATCAAGGTCGGCAACGTGTTCGGCGCAAAGTACAAGGACAAGGCGGAGCTTGTCGGCGGCATCATACTTATACTTATGGGTCTGAAAATTCTGCTTGAGCATTTGGGAGTCATCTCGTTCTGATGAAAAAGCTTTTAAACTACATACCGGTCATTATAATGCTCCTCATCGCCGCCGTGGTCGCACTGCTTATATACCTCGGAAAGCTCGACCCGCAGGAGGCGATAACTGCGGTAAAAAGCAACAAGCCCCTTGCCCTGCTCATAATTTTGGGGCTGTTTGCGCTAAAGGGCTGCGCCTTCACCATTCCCTACGGTGCAGTGCTTATCGGCTGCTCGCTCGTGTTTGAGCTTCCTGCGGCGACGGCGATAAGCCTTCTCGGAACGGCGCTGTGCATCAGCGTTTCGTATGCCATCGGCAGGTTCTCAAAGGAGCTTACCGTCGAAAAGCATCTTGAAAATCACCCGAAGCTTTTGAAATACTTCAAAAACGCAAACGGCAACGACTTTGTGTTCTGCTTTGCCGTGCATACGCTGCACCTGTCAATGGAGGCGCAGGGCGTGCTGTTCGGACTGCTGCGCACCTCGTACCCCGCCTACCTTTTGGGTTCCATGATCGCACTGTTTCCGAGCATGATGTGGTTTATCGTCCTCGGCGGCGCCTTCGACGTGCATGACCCGCTGCTGTGGTTCTTCTTGGGACTTGATGCCCTCACCGTCCTCATCGGATTATACTACGCCAAAAAACACATAATAAACGGAAAACCCGAAGAATAAGAAAAGCACCGCTCTTGCGGTGCTTTTCTTATTTTATTTTCACGTCAGCATACTTTTCGTAAACACGATGTCCACGTCGCCGATGCCGATAACGTCGCCGGAGAAGATGCGCTCCTTGCGGCGCACGAGCTTTCCGTTTAAGTAGGTGCCGTTTGTCGAACCCATGTCGGATATGTAGAAATGCCCGTCAATAAGCTCCACCCTGCAATGCTCCCTCGAAATTTTCGGTGCGCTGTACACGAAGTCGCAGTCGGGGTTTCTGCCGAAGGTCCAGACTTTTTGCCCGTACATATCGCCACGCAGAGTGGTTCCGACGGTCTTTTCGCCTCCGTCCCTGAAGAAGTTAAAAAGATCTCTGTACTTTTTGTCCGCCATATCAGCACGCCTCCTTTTTGCTTCCGATGCGGGCAAAGAAGGGGAAGGTCGCCGGCCACACGCAGCCTGCGAACACGACCATTATGAAGTAGCGCACGAGGCTTGCGACCTCGCTTCCGTTAAACAGCGCAAGCAGCGGCGCTTTTAAAACCGCCCTCAGCGCAACGACAAGCCCCAGTCCCAAAACGAGCTTCAGCGCCTGACCGATAAAGGGCGCTTCGGTCTTAAAGTTCAGCACCTTACGGTCGAAAACATAGGACACGACCAGACCGAGCATTGCGCCTGTCATGGTGAATGCATTGTGGATGCCGCTTTGCAGATTCGCCTCGTCAACATCCGCCGGGAAGCTGTAGCTCAGAACGAACAGAGTGTACGCCACGGCCATACCGACAAGCAGCGCAAGAATGAGCGGCATACGCTTTGCAAAGGTCTCGTCGTTTTTGAAGGTGGGATAAAACAGTGCGATCAGCAGCAGCGCCACGCCGAAGGACACGCCCACGTCAAGCGGCGTATGCACGCCGAGGTACATCCTCGAAAACGGCACCAACAGGATAAACACGATGCACAGCACCCGTACCCACTTTTGCCTGTTCGACACGGCGATAACGCCGAGCGTGCCGACGATATTCTGCGTATGTCCCGACGGGAAGGAGTAGCCCGTCGCTCCGGCTCTCGCCGACTCGACGATGCTGAAATTCGGGTCAAGCACCCACGGACGGGGGATACGGAACCAGAGCTTCAAAAACTGATTTATGACGACGCCCGCAAGTCCCACGGCGAAAAGGTAGTAGCCCTGCTTCTTGCTGACGCACCAAAAGATAAGCACCGCCAACGCCATAAACAGGATCTCGCTGCCAAGGTAGGTAACGACGGACATAAAGCCGTCAAGCACGGGCGTTCTGATGCCCTCAAGCATTCTCAAAAAGTCCATGATCCGCCTCCCGTATAATTTAGTACATTTAAATTCAGTATATCACAGCTTTTTTTGCATTTCAATTGCGTAAAGGGTAAATAAATTTTTCCCTGCGCTCTTATTGGTATTGAAAAGTGAGCGGGTCTTGTGGTAATATGAATGTACTAAAATCTGAAGCTTTCAGCAAATAAATCGGAGGTAAAGATATGTCGTTTTTTGACAACATCGGCAGCAAGGCCAGTGCCGCAGGTCAGGCAGCGGCGGAAAAGGCAAGAAACTTTGCCGAGGTAAACAGACTCAACGGCGTTGTAAGCGACCATGAAAAGCGCATTTCAAGGCTGTATTTTGAGATCGGACAGAGCTACTACGAGCGCCATAAGGACGATCCCGATGCCGAGGAGCTTGAGCGCATCGCTGCGATCACCGACACGAACGAGAAGATCGCCGTCTGCCGTGAGCAGATAAAGACCCTCAAGGGCGTTGAGAAATGCCCCAACTGCGGAGCCGACGTGCAGAACGGTTCCCAGTTCTGCAACAATTGCGGAACGAGGATGCCCCCCGCTTCCATGAAGACCGCTCCCAAGGCGCCGGGCCTCACCTGCCCCACCTGCGGCGCTGCGGTCGCCGAAGGCAACCTGTTCTGCAACAGCTGCGGAACGAAGCTCGCTCCCGCACCGGCCCCCGCACCCGAACCCGCTCCGGAAGAGCCGGCGGTCGAGGAGTCGAAGCGCTCCTGCCCCAATTGCGGCACCGAGCTTGAGTCCGACGCTGCGTTTTGCTTTAACTGCGGCGCAAAGCTCGGCGAATAAGGCGAATAAACTGTAAGCAAAATCATTAATATAAAACGAAAACGGAAAAAGGAGAAGTAAAATGTTTTGCGGAAAATGCGGAAATAACGTACCCGACGGCGCAGTAGTCTGCCCCGCCTGCGGCGCTCCCACAGGAGCCGCCCCCGCCCCCGGCGCAAAGAAGCCGAACAAGAATCTCATTGCCGGCATCGTCGGCGTTGTTGTGGTCATCGCTCTTGTGATCGTCCTCATCAGCTCCTGCGGCGGCGGCAGCCCCGAATCCATGGCAGAAGACTTTGTTGACGCACTCTACGGCGGCGACGGCGAAGACCTTTGGGATGCAATCAACATGGACGCATACCTCGACCTTTCCATCGAGTCCGGCGAGATCGACGAGGACGAGGCGGACGACACCAAGGACGAGGCAATCGAGACCTTCGACAGTATGTGCGAGTGGATTCAGGATGCCTGCGAGGAGCAGTACGGCAAGGACTGGAGCTATGAGATCGAAGTCACCAAGGTAAAGGATCTCAAGAACTCCGACCTTCGCAGCTTTGAAAACAGCATCAACGACGATGACACCGACATTGAAGTAACCGAAGGTGTTGCCGTCACCGTTAAGGTCACCGTCACCGGCGACGAGGACGACGACTTCCAGAAGTACACCTTTAATTTCTACAAGGTTGACGGCGACTGGATCATGGATCCGAGCAGTATGCTCTGATTTTAAGCTTAACAAAAAAGCGGCAAAAAAGCAGCGGGAATACCTGCTGCTTTTTTATTGCAATAAGCGCCGGAGGACAGTATAATATTCTCAGAAACGGGAAAGGAGAACAAAAATGTTTTGCGGAAAATGCGGTAACACCATAGCCGACGGCGAAAAAACTTGCCCCATCTGCGGCGCTCCCGTCCCCGGCGAAAGGCTGCCGAACAAAAAGCTCGTCGCCGCAATTGTCGGCGTCGTTGCGGTCATCGCTCTCGTTATCATTCTTGTAAGCTCCGGCGGCGGTCCCGAATCCATGGCGAAGGACTACGTTGACGCACTGTTCGGCGGCAGCGGCGAGGACCTTTGGGATGCATCAAACGGCGACGCCAAGCTTGACCTTCTCGTCGAAGCGGGCGAGATAGCCGAAAGCAAAGCGGATAAATACAAGCGCAATGTTATAAAAAATCTCGACGAGCTGTGCGAATACTATCAAAGCGACTGCGAAAAGGTCTACGGCGAAAACTGGAGCTATGAGATGGAGGTCACCAAGGTCAAGGACCTCAAGCGCTCCGCGCTTCGTTATTTTGAGACGACGATCAACGGCGAGGACTCCGATTTTGAAGTCACCGACGGCGTTGAGATCACGGTCAAGCTGAGCGTTTCCGGCGACGGCGGAAACGGTGACGACGACTACTCCGGCAACTACCGCTTTAAGTATTACAAGGTAGACGGCGAGTGGATAAAAGGTTAAGCGGAGTTTTATTAAAAGGAGAAGAAAAATGCTTAATGAAAAACATGAAAACAGCATCCCCGACGGTGCGGAGGCCTGCCCCGTCTGCACTGTTTCCACGGACGACGCTCCCTCTCCCGGCGCAAAGAAGCAGGGTAAGCCTCTTGCCAAAATTTTAAAGTATATTGCTATCGGTTTTGTTATCGGTGTTGTTCCGGGCATCATTGCCGGGGTCTTTTTTCTCCGATCCTGCGACAACAGCAGCCCCGAATCCATGGCTGTGGCTTATATAGACGCCGTGTTTGGCGGCGACGGTGAAGACGTGTGGGATGCCGCAAATATGGACGCTCTTTGTGACCTCTCAGTAAGCGAAGGCGTTACGGATGAGGCCGATTTGCCGGATGTAAAGGCCATGTGGATAGAACGCTTTAACAACACAAATAAACAGATTCAGGACAGCTGTGCGGAGCGATTCGGAAATGACTGGACTTATAAGGTCTCAGTCCTCAATGTGAGAGAATTTTATGATACCGAGCTGCGCAGCTTTGAAAGCAGCATTAACAGCGAAGATTCCCACCTTGAAGTCAGCGACGGCGTTGTGGTCTCGGTCAATGTCACCATTTCCGGCAACGGCGACACGGATTCCTTAATCCTCACCGTTGATTACTACAAGATCAACGGCGAGTGGATCACCATAGGCAGTACGGGAGAATTATAACTGCCGGATATACACAGAAAAAAATCAAAAGGAGAAGAAAAATGTTTTGCGGAAAATGCAGTAACACCGTACCCGACGGCGCAGAGGTCCGCCCCACAGGATCCGCTCCCTGCGGCAAGAAACCGAACAAAAAGCTCATTGCCGGTATCATCGGCATCGTTGCTATTGTCGCTCTTGTGATCGTCCTCATCTTCTGCGGCAACAGCAGGCCCAAATCTATGGCTGAGGATATTTATACGGCTATCATCGAGGGAGACGGGAACGACCTTTGGAATGCCATGAACACTGACGCTTTCATTGATATTCTTGTCGATGAGGGTCTGATAGACAAGGACAATCTTGACGATGCAAAAGACATCTGTCTTGATAAATATGACGATAAATGCAAGGATGTCCAACGTGATCTTGAGAGTGAATTCGGCAAAGACTTCAGCTATGAGATCAAGGTCACCAAGGTCAAGAGTCTTTCCGATTCCGAGCTTAGTGACTTTGAGGACATATTAAACAGCGACGGCGGCAACATTGAAATTACCAAAGGCGTCGCCGTCACGATCGAGTTCTTCGGCCCCGGCGATGAAGACGGAACAATGACGGAAACCCTTGATTTCTACAAGATCAACGGCGAATGGTTCAACAGTGAAACTATTCATTACATCCATTAATGGCAACAAAAAGCAGCAGGAATACCTGCTGCTTTTTCTGTTGCAATGAGTTCCGGAGAACGGTATAATGTTCTCAGAAACGGGAAAGGAGAAGAAAAGTGTTTTGCGGAAAATGCGGTAACAACGTACCCGACGGTGCAGTAGTCTGCCCCGCCTGCGGCGCTCCCACCGGAGCGGCCCCCGCACCCGACGGTGCAAAGAAGCCGAACAAAAAGCTCATTGCCGGCATCGTCGGCGTCGTTGCGGTCATCGCTCTTGTGATAGTCCTCATTACTTCCTGCGGCGGCGGCAGCCCCGAATCCATGGCGGAGGACTTCATGGACGCAGTGTTCGGCAGCGACGGCGAAGACCTTTGGGATGCAGTCAACATGGACGCATACCTCGACATTTCCGTCGGGGCAGGCGATATCGACGAGGACGATGTGGACGACACCAAGGACAAAATCATCGAGAATTTCGACGGTTTTTGTGAGTCCATGCAGGACCGCTGCGAGAAGTCGTTCGGCAAGGACTGGAGCTATGAGGTCGAGGTCACCAAGGTCAAAGACCTCAAAAACTCAGACCTTCGTGACTTTGAGGACGCAATAAACGGCGACGACTCCGAGTTTGAGGTAAGCGAAGGCGTTTCCGTCTCGCTCAAGGTCTCCCTCTCCGGCAATGACGATAACGAGGTTTTGAGAGCGACCCTTGAATTCTACAAGGTCGATGGCGAGTGGATCATAAGCCCAAGCGGTTTTTACGATCTTTATTGATCCCCGACTTTACTCAAAAAGCAGCAGGTTTTCCTGCTGCTTTTTCTGTTGCAATAAGCGTTCGGGGAAGGTATAATAAGGGAAACTATACCGAAACGGGAGGTATTGCGTGATGTTCTGCGGAAAATGCGGTGCAAGCGTTCCCGACGGCGAGGAGATCTGTCCCTTCTGCGGTGAGCGTGCAAGGGGTGGAGAGCTCGTCAGTGCGGAAAAACCGAAAAAGTCCTTTCCGAGGCTCAAGCCCGAACACAAAAAATACGTCATCATTGCGGCGCTGCTGCTCCTGCTCGTTGCGGTGCTTATAATCGTCATCTCCGCCTGCTCGACCGTGACCCCGGAGGACATTGCGGAGGATGCGCTCGACGCCTACATGGATAACGACGCCGACGATTACTTTGACCTCTACGACGAGGACTACCTCCGCCGCTACTACGAATACAACTACAACGCCTATCTCCAGGACTGCGAAAAGCAGAAGGCGGACAGCGACTGGGACAGCTTCGACGAGTTTTACAAGGAGCTTCAGAAAAAGCGCCGTGACAACTTTGAGCTTGACACGAAGCCCGACAAAATTAACATCGCCGAAAGCCTCGACAGCAAATACTCGGAGCTTGACTACGAGATCGACGACGACAGCATCAGCGTGCGTCAGCTTCGCAAGTCCGAGCTTTCCGACTGGCAGGAGCGCTTTGACCTCATCGGCTTCCACGGTGAGCTTACCGAGGGCGTGAAGCTGCGCCTGTGGGTGAGCTTCATCTCCGCCGACGGCGATCAGCGCCTTGAAAAGCCCATGAACTTATACATTCTGAAGGTCAACGGCAACTGGTGCCTGTTCCGCTGCGATGCGCTGTACAGAGCGCAGGACTGCGACTTCATGTTCGGCTGATAATAAAGCAAAAGACCGAAGGCTTGAGCCTTCGGTCTTTTGCTTTATTGCTTTACTTATTCTTTGCGTTATATGCCTCGATGCCCTTCTTGAGAAGCTCCATGGAGCGCTTAATGTCGTCCTTGTTGATGACATACGCCATGCGGATCTCGTTTACGCCGGTGTGCGGGGTCTTGTAGAAGCTCTCGGCGGGGGTGAACATCAGGGTGTCGCCGTTGTCGTCCCACTCCTGAAGCATGAAGAGCTGGAGCTTTTCGGCGTCGTCAACGGGCAGTGCCGCCATGACGTAGAATGCGCCCTTCGGCTCGGAATACACGACGCCGGGGATCTGCTTTAAGCCCTCGACGAGGGTGTCCTTGCGCTCCTTGTACTCCTTGCGGACTGCGTCGAAGTATTCGGGACCTACGCTGTACAGCGCAGCGGAGGCGATCTGGTCTATCGTGGAGGCGCACAGTCTGCCCTGGCACCACTTCATTGCGTGATTGTACAGCTCCTTGTTGCGGGTTATCATGCAGCCGATGCGGGCGCCGCAGGCGGAGAAGCGCTTGGAAACGGAGTCGATAACGACCACGTTGTCCTCGTATCCCTCAAGCTGCAGAAGGCTCATAAGCGGCTCGCCGCCGTACACGAACTCACGGTAGACCTCGTCGCCGATGATGAAGAGGTCATGCTCCTTTGCGATGTCCGCCATGAGCTTCAGCTCCTCGGCGGTGAGGACGGTGCCGGTGGGGTTGCCGGGGTTCGTGAACATTATCGCACGTGTATGCTCGTTGATGCACGCCTCGACTCTCTCACGGATGGCGAACTTGTAGCCTTCCTCGGGCTTGGTGGTGATGGGACGCACCGTTGCTCCGGTGAGGGTCACGAAGGTGCTGTAGTTGGGGTAGAAGGGTTCGGGAATGATGATCTCGTCGCCCTCGTCAAGTATGGAGCTGAGTACCATCTGCAGCGCCTCGGAGCCGCCGGTGGAGATGAGGACCTGCTTGTTGGTTATGGGAGCGCCGATCTTGCCGTAGTAATCGACGATGGCGTCGATCATCACGGGGACACCGTCGGACGGAGCGTACGCCAGAACGGGCTGAGAAAAGTCCTTTACCGCCTCGAAATAAGCCTTGGGAGTGGCAATATCGGGCTGACCGATATTAAGATGATAGAGCTTTTTGCCCTGCTTTGCTGCCTCGTTTGCGTAGGGAGCAAACTTTCTCATGGGAGAAAGCCCGCATTTTTCGATCTTTCCGGAAAATTTCATTGGATAAGATTCCTTTCTCTTAATAATGTTTTGCGCCTCTGCAAAATCATAAAGTCCGATTTGAGTGGCTTTTGCACCGAAATCGGTGCGATTTGCAAGTCGGCAATTGCGGTTTTTGTGGAAAACAAATATATTTCCGCTTTCTTTAGCCTGTATATTTTATCATTATGACTAAGTCTTGGCAACAGCTTAATCGCAAAAAAGATTGTCTATTTTCCGTCATACTCCCCGGCAATGCCGCCCTGCGTATTGCGGTGCGGCTGCGAATTTGGTACAATGTAGGCAATAGGACGGTGCTTTAAATGCTACGAATTTTCAGCGGCAGAGCCGGAACCGGCAAAACCGCCGCAATAATGAACGAAATAAAACAGTCGGTGCAGGCTCGCTCCGGCAGGAGCATCCTCATCGTGCCTGAGCAGTACAGCCACGAGGCGGAGCGTGAGCTTTGCTCCGTCTGCGGGGACTCTCTGTCGCTGTACGGCGAGGTGCTGAGCTTTACGGGTCTTGCCCGAAAGCTCAGCGCCGAGTTCGGCGGCGGCGCTGCGCCCGTCATCGACAAGGGCGGTCGGCTCCTGTGCATGGCGC
Source organism: Bacteroidaceae bacterium (assembly GCA_963610045.1). Taxonomy (GTDB): domain Bacteria; phylum Bacillota; class Clostridia; order Oscillospirales; family Oscillospiraceae; genus F23-B02. The sequence continues at coordinate 23,459 of CAVDMS010000012.1, read as the reverse complement.
TTGCGGTCGAGGGGCTCTCAACGAGACTCAGGGTCTACTCTGCCGCACGGAAGCGTGCGGAGCTTCAGAGTGCGCTGCTGCGTGAGCTTGACGCTCTCAAGGCGTCGTGCATAAGCTCGGAGCGCCTTTTTGAGGCATCCGCCGAGTGTGAGGGGCTTTTGTCCGACAAGCTTTACGACCTTGCCCTCGTGCTTGAGGCTTACGACGCCGTGACCGCAAGCTGCGGTGTCGATCCCTCCGACCGCCTCGGCATCCTTGCAGACAAGATCGCCGACACCGGCTTCGGCGTCGGCACAAGCGTATACATCGACGGCTTTACCGACTTCACCGCACAGGAGCGCCGCATCATCGAAGCGCTGCTGCTAAATAACGCCGAGGTCTGCATCTGCCTCGGCTGTGACGAGCTTTCCGGCGGCAGCGAGGTGTTCGAGCCGGGCAGACTGACGGCACGGCACTTTATCGCCTTTGCCGAGGATAACGGCATCCCGCACCTTGTCAGCGTTTTCGACTCGACGGGCGCAAAGGCTCCCGCACTTTGCGAGCTTGGCGAGAGCCTGTTTGAATACTCCTCGAAGCGCAGTGCAGCCGACTCCGACTGCATATCGCTGCGTGTCGCAAACGGCATTGCGGCAGAGTGCGAATTTGCGGCGGCGACGGCAAAGCGTCTCGTCATGGACGGCTGCCGCTGGCGTGACATCGCCATTGCCGTCAGAGGCTTTGAGGACTACCGCCCGGAGCTTGAGTGTATGCTCTCGCACTACGGCGTCCCCTTCTATTCGAGCCGCAAAACGGACATATTTACCCGCCCCCTGCCCGCTCTCATTTCGGCGGCATACGAGATAATCGGCGGCGGCTGGGAGGCAGACGACATATTCGACTACCTCCGTACCGGGCTTGCGGGGCTTTCCCCCGACGAGACGGACGAGCTTGAAAACTACGTCATCATGTGGCAGCTCCGTGGAAACGCATGGCGCAAGGACGCCGACTGGAGGCTGCACCCGGACGGCTTCGGCGGCGAATACGACGAGTCGGCGCTCCTCCGCCTTGACAGGATAAACGCTCTGCGCCGCCGTGTGACGGCTCCGCTCCTTCACTTTGAAGAGCGCAGTCTCTCCGCCGCCACCGCCGTGGAGCAGGCGGAGGCGCTGGCGCAGCTTCTCACGGAGCTTGAGCTTGACAGGCGGCTTGACGAGAAAACGGAGCTTTTGAAGGCATCCGGCGAGAGAGCCGCTGCGCAGGAATACGCGCAGCTTTGGGACATTTGCGCAGGCGCCATAGAGCAGTGCGCCTCGATACTCGGCGACAGCGCCTCGGACGCTGCCTACTTCGGCAGGCTGTTTATAAGCGTTCTGTCAAAGTACGACGTCGGCAGCATCCCCGCAGGGCTTGACGTATGCTCGGTCGGCGACTTTGACCGTATGCGCCGCAGAAGGATAAAGCACCTTTTCATCCTCGGTGCAGACGACGAGCGTCTGCCCTCGCAGAACGCAGAGCCGGGGCTTTTCAGCGACGACGAAAAGCAGCGCCTAAAGGAGCTGAGCCTTGAGCTTGGCGGCATGGGCGACAGCGAGCTTTGGCGTGAATTTTCACTCATATACAACACCGTGAGTCTGCCCTCGGACACGCTCACGCTCGTGTACTCCGCCTTCGACCGCAGCGGTGAGGCGCAGCGTCCCTCGATCATCGTAAACAGAGCGGCGGCGCTTTTCGGGCTTACACCGCAGACGGTCAATGTCTCGGAGCTGAGGCTCCTCTCACCTGCGCCCCTGCTCGATGCTGCGGCTGCGGCATTAAGCGGCAGCGGCGATACAGCGGCGGCATACGCCGTCTGCCGTGAGCGCTATCCGAACGAAACGGAGAAGCTCATTGCCGCTGCGGAGCTTAAACGGGGCAGCCTTTCGCCCGACGCCGTGCGTGCGCTCTACGGCGACAGACTCCGCCTTTCCGCTTCGAGGATAGACCTCTTTGCCTCCTGCCGCTTCGGTTACTTCATGCGCTACGGCTTAAAGGCAAAGCCCCGTGAGCCTGCGGGCTTTACGCCGCCGGAGCTTGGCACCTTCATGCACTTCGTGCTTGAGCGCACCGCCTCGGCGGTCATGGAGGCGGGCGGCTTTAAGAAAGTGAGCGACTCGGAGCTTGACGCTCTGACCGACCGCTTCGTCGGCGAGTATATCAGAGACAACCTCAACGATTTCCGTGAGCGCTCAAAGCGCTTTGAATATCTTTTCCGGCGGCTCATCCGTGACGTTCGCCGCATCGTCCGTGACACGGCGGCGGAGCTGCGCTGCTCCGACTTTGTGCCGCTGTCCTTTGAGCTTGACATGGGCAGAGAGAAAAATCTTCCCCCCATCCGTCTCGGCAGGGGCGAGGACACGCTGACGCTTACGGGTATCGTCGACCGTGTTGACGGCTGGGTACACGACGGCAGACTTTACCTCCGTGTGGTCGATTACAAGACCGGGCGCAAGAGCTTTTCGCTCTCCGACGTGTGGTACGGCATGAACCTGCAAATGCTGCTGTACCTGTTCAGCCTGTGCCGCAACGGTGAGCGGCTCTACGGCAAGGAGACCGTTCCTGCGGGCGTTTTGTACGTTCCGGCACGGGACGTTATGCTGTCCTCCCCCGCCGAACCGAGCGAGGACGCAGCGGCAAAAAAGCGCAGCTCGGAGCTTAAACGCAGCGGTCTGCTGCTCGGTGATCCCGACGTGCTGAGCGCCATGGAACACGGCGATGCGCCGAGGTACCTGCCTATAAGCATCCGTGGCGGCAAGCCGACGGGCGACAGCTTGGCAAGCGCAGAGCAGCTCGGACTGCTTTCCCGTCACCTTGAGGACACGCTGACGGGCATGGCGTCCGAACTCAGGCGGGGCAGCATTGCGGCCGACCCCTTCTACCGCACCCAGCAGGAGACCGCCTGCACCTATTGCAAATACCTCGAAGCCTGTCGCTTCAGCGACGGCGAAAACGGAGAATGTCACCGCAGACTGCCGAAGCTTCCGGCAAGCCGGGTGTGGAACTACATGGAAGGCGGTGAGCAGGATGGCTGAGTTTTCCCCCACCCCGTCGCAGAAAAGTGCGATAGAGACCTCCGGGCGCAGCGTCCTTGTGTCCGCTGCCGCCGGAAGCGGCAAGACGAGAGTCTTGACCGAACGCCTGCTCCGCAGCGTCTGCGAGGGCGGCAACATAGACGAATACCTCGTGATAACCTTTACGAAAGCGGCGGCGGCGGAGCTTAAAAGCCGCATAGCCGACGAGCTGTCACGCCGCATAGCAAACGACCCCGAAAATCGGCGTCTGCGTCGGCAGAACGCACTTTGCCGCCGTGCGCAGATAAGCACCATCGACGGCTTCTGCACCGCTCTGCTGCGTGAAAACTGCCACGCTGCGGGGCTTTCGCCGGAGTTTCGTGTCATCGAGGAGGACAGGGCGCTGCCTCTGCGCCAGCGCATAATGGACCGTGTGCTTGAGGAGCGCTACGAGGACCCCGACGACGATTTCCTCCTGCTTGCCGACACCGTGGGCAGGGGCAGGGACGACTCACGTCTTGCCTCCATTGCGCTCGAACTGCACCGCAAAATGCAGAGCCACGCCCGCCCGGAGCTTTGGGCGCAGGAGCAGCTTCGGCTGTACGAGAGCGCCGAGGGCGACGCTTCCGACACGCCCTACGGCAGGGAGGTAATGCGCAGGGTCTCGGATTCTGCGGCGTACTATGCCGCTCTGCTCTCCGAGCTTGCGGCAAAGGCGGAGAGGGAGCCTGCCATAAGCAAGGCTTACGGCGCTTCGCTCGACGCTGTCGCAACGGCTCTGCGTGATCTCGGTCGTGCGCTTTCCGTGTCGTGGGATAAAGCCATTGGCGTTCTGCCGATAGAGTTTCCCCGACTCGGCACGCTTCGCAACTCCCCTGACCCGGAGCTTTCGGAGCGGATAAAGGAGGTCTGGAACGCCTGCAAGGACGAGGCGAAGGGCTATGCGGAGCTTATGCCCGCTCCCTCCGAAAAGCTCATGCGTGAGCTGCGTGAGACTGCGCCCGCCATGCGTGCGCTTATCGCTCTCACCTTTGATTTTGACCGTGCCTACGCCGCCGAAAAGCGCCGCCGCAGCGAGGTCGATTTTGCCGACCTTGAGCATATGGCGGTGCGCCTGCTCACGGACCCCGACGGCAACCCCACCCCGACGGCGCTCGCCGTGGGAAGGCGCTTCCGTGAGATCATGGTCGACGAGTATCAGGACGTAAACGGCGTTCAGGACACGATATTCCGTGCGCTCTCCTCCGAGGGCAACAATCTGTTTATGGTCGGCGACGTAAAACAGTCCATCTACCGCTTCCGCCTTGCCGATCCCGGCATCTTCACCGAAAAATACCTGCACTATGCAGACCTCGATACCGCCCTCCCTAATGACCCCGTACGCATCATGCTGCGTGAAAACTTCCGCTCACGGCGTGAGGTCATCGCCGCCGTAAACAGCGTTTTCTCCTGCTGTATGTCGGAGAAGCTGGGTGAGATCGACTACGACGAAAACGCCATGCTGCGTGCTGCGGCAGACTACCCCGGCTCCGTCGCCTTACCGGAAATGACGATCTACCCGCTCCCCGACTCCGACGACGAGGACGCCCCCGGTAAAGCAGAGCTTGAGGCGGCAGCCGTCGCCGCAAGGATACGCAGGCTCGTGGACGGCGCTCTCCCCGTGACCGCAAACGGCGTCGTTCGACCGCTGCGCTACGGCGATATCGCCATCCTGATGCGCTCGGCAAACAGCGTCGGACAGGTCTACCGCCGTGAGCTTACAAAGGCGGGCGTCCCCGTCGCCGGTGGGCTGCAAAGCGGCTTTTTCGCCTCCGTCGAGATCTCGACGCTCATAAGCCTGCTCGGCGTCATCGACAACCCGCATCAGGACATTCCGCTCATCGCCGCTCTGCGCTCGCCCGTGTTCGGCTTTAACGCCGACGAGCTGTCGCAGATCCGTGCCTGCCGACCGAACGACGACTTCTACACGGCGCTGTGCGCCTGCGCCGAGGAAAACGAAAAGTGCGCAGACTTCCTTGCGCTTCTTGCCTCTTTGCGTGAGAAAGCGTCCGAGTCCGACGCCTCTGCTCTGCTGTGGCACATCTACCGTGAGACCGACATCATGCCCGTCTGCACCGCCCTCGGCGACGGTGAGGAGCGTCGGCGCAATCTGCTGCTCATGCACGAGTACGCAAAGCGCTTTACACAAAGCGGCTTTTACGGGCTGCGCCGCTTCGTGCGCTGGCTTTTAAAGCTCTCCGAACGCAGCGACGAACCCGGCAAGGGCGAGACGGGCAACGCCGTGCAGATAATGACCGTCCACAAGTCAAAGGGACTTGAGTTCCCCGTCGTGTTCCTGTGCGACACCGCAAAGCGCTTTAACAAGAACGACTTCCGCTCCCCCGTTTTGGTGCATCCGGAGCTTGGTCTTGCGCCGAAGTACACCGACCTTGAGCGTCGGCTTGAGTACCCGACCCTTGCGTTCAACGCCGTGAAGCTTCGCTCGGAGAGCGAGCTGCTGTCCGAGGAAATGCGGCTTTTGTACGTTGCGCTCACCCGTGCAAAGGAGTACCTCTTCGTGACCGCCGCAATGAAGGACCCCGAAAAGAAGCTTGCAAAGCTCATGTCCTGCGCCGACTTTCCCGCTCCGCCGGAGGAGCTGCGGCGGGCGTCCTGCCTTGCCGACTGGCTCATTGCAGCCTGTCTTGCCGACGGCGGGGAGAACATACGGCTAAACGTCTCCGCTCCCGACCGCATAAGCACGGACGACGACTGCGTGAGGACCACGCAAGGCGACGTCGATGCGGAGCTTAAACGCCGCATTGAGGAAAACCTCGACTATGTCTACCCCCACGCCGCAGCGGAGAGATTGCCGAGCAAGCTCACCGCAACGGAGCTTAAAGGCGAACCCGACCTTGAGGCGCAGGCGCTTGCGCCTACGCCGAAGTCAAGCTTCCGTCTGCCCGGACTTCGGGGTTCGGAAAAGCTCACCCCCGCCGAGAGGGGTACCGCAACGCACCTCGTGCTTCAGTACATGGACTATAAAAAGGCTTGCGGCCTTCCGTCCGTAAATGACGAGATCGCACGGCTCTGCGCCTCCGGCTATATCACCGCCGAGCAGGCCGAGGTCGTGGACGCCGACGCCATTCTGCGGCTTTTCGCCTCCGAAACCGGGCGCAGGATACTGTCCTGCGACGAGCTTCGGCGTGAGTTCCGCTTCTCGCTTTTGGCGCCGAGCGGACTGTTCTTCCCGGAAAGCGGCGGCGAGGAGGTCCTGCTTCAGGGCGTTATGGACTGCTGCATCGAGGAGGACGGCTGCCTTACGGTCATCGACTACAAGACCGACCGTGTGCGCGGCGAGGCTCTGACCGAGAGGGCAAAGCTCTATTCCGGGCAGCTTCGTGCATACGCCTACGCAGCCGGGCGTATATTCGGCAAACCGCTCCGTGAGTGCGTGCTGTACTTCCTGTCCGACGGCACGGCGGTGCATTTCCCCGCCGAGGAACTTAAATCATCTTGCACTTGAAATTAAACAGATTATATGATATTGTATTCTAAATCCATTCTTTTTGTAGGAGAGATCACATGAAATATGCGTTTCTCGCAATCTTTATCATCGCATCCGTCATTCACCTGTACGCAAGCCTAAAGTGCAACAAAAAGCTCCGAGGCATCACAAAGCCCTTCCTGCTGCTTGCCCTCTTGGGCTGGTACGTTTGCAGCGTTGAGTCCCCGCTCACGATCGTCGTCGCCGCAATAATCACGAGCTGGCTCGGCGACGTGCTGCTCATCCCCAAGGGCGTCAAGTGGTTTTCCGTCGGCGGACTGAGCTTCTTTGCGTCCCACGTCTGCTTCATCGTTGCCTATGCCTACCACGTTAACTTTGCCGCCATACCCGTGTGGGCGATAGTCCTCGCCGGGGCGGTGTACATCGGCATAAGCGTCATGCTGTTTACGAGGCTGCGTCCTCATCTGCCGAAGCTGCTGTTTCTGCCCATGTTCTTCTACCTGCTCGCAAACGGTACGATGAACTGCTTTGCGCTGTATCAGCTCATTTCGATGCCCTGCCTTGCAACGGCGGTCACCTTCATCGGTGCGGTGCTGTTCTTTGCGTCGGACTCCACGCTGTTCTTCGTCCGCTTTAAGAAGGACGGTCTCTTAAAGACCCACTTCCTCGTTATGCTGACCTACATACTCGGTGAATTTCTCATCGTGGAGGGCTTCATCCTCCTCGCCGCACACTGAGCGATATACGAAAAAACCGCCCTGCAAAAGGGCGGTTTTTTATTTAACTTCTTTTTTCACTTCCTGCCAAAGGGCTTCGGCGGGTTTGGCGGGTACCGCATAGCGCCGACGCACGAGCGCATGATGCACCTCAAGCGCCGGAGAAAGCGGACGGAAGCAGAATCCCGGACTCATGCGCTGCGGCAGGTGGTCGTCCGCTACCAGAAAATAGCCCAGTCCGTTCTGCACGAACGGCGTCGGGTCCCCGTTAACGACATTGTAGGTCGCAGCGATATTGAGACGCTCCGGCTCCGTCTGCGCCCAATGTGCGATCTCCCGCTGCAAGCCGATGCGGTTGTGGATGATAAGCGGAACGCCGCACAGCTCCTCCCTTTCAACCGAGTCCTTTTCGGCAAGGCGGCTGCCCTCCGGCAAAACAAGCCCCCAACGGGCGCTGTCGCCGAGAGAGATGCTCTCGTACTTTGTCGTGTCCACAGGCTCAAGCAGCACCGCAAGATCAAGGCTGCCATGCTCCAGCCGCTCCAAGACGTCGGTCGCATCGCTGCCGTAAAAGCGGAAACGAAGCTCCGGGTGCTTTCTGCGCAGCGACGCAGCAGCCCTGAACACCGCCGCCGTGGGGCTTCCTCCGACGGCGACCTCGCCGCCGAGCTTTGCACTGTCGGCGCTCAGCTCACGCTCCGTCTTTTCCACGAGTGCAACGATCTCGTCGGCACGCTTGCGCAGCAGAACGCCCTCCTCCGTCAAAGTGACCTTCCGCTTTCCCCGCACAAGCAGCGGCTTGCCGATCTCTCGCTCAAGCTCCATGAGCTGCTTTGACAGCGACGGCTGCGAAATGTGCAGACTTTCCGCTGCCCTCGTGATGTTCTCCTCCCTTGCCGCAGCAAGAAAATATCGCAGCAGCCGAATCTCCATTTGCCTCACCTCGCTTTCAGTATAGTCTCGCTTATCATTCCCGTCAAGCATGATATACCATTCTGTATAAGTATTTGCTATTGCTTTGCAGCGGTTATATACTGCCATGGGACAAGAAATCGGAAAGAAGCATGAGAACATGGAGCAACGAAAGCAGCTCGATATGCTGCACGGGAGCATTTGGAACAAGCTGCCGCAATTTGCGCTGCCAGTTGCGGCGACCGCAATTTTGGAGCAGCTCTTTAACGCCTCGGACGTGGCGGTCGTCGGCAACTTTACGGGCGCAGGGCGCACCGTCGCCGTCGCCGCAGTCGGAGCAAACAGCCCGCTCATCGGACTTATAATAAACCTGTTCGTCGGCGTCGCACTGGGCGCAAACGTCGTTATCGCCAATGCGATCGGCAGCGGCAGCCGTGACGATGTGCGCAAGGCAGTACACAGCTCGGTGCTGGTGGCACTCATCGCCGGAACGCTCGTGGCGCTCGTCGGCGAGCTTATCGCCGCCCCCGTCCTCGGACTTTTAAACGTGCCGAAGGAGGTATTCCCCTCGGCGCTGCTGTACCTGAGGATATACCTCGTCGGAATGCCCGTCATTTTGCTGTACAACTTTGAGGCCGCCATCTTCCGCAGCGTGGGCGAGACGAAAACGCCGCTCATTGCGCTTGCGGTGTCCGGCGTTTTGAACGTTGCGCTGAACCTGTTTTTCGTTGCGGTCCTGCACATGACGGTGGACGGCGTTGCGATCGCCACGGTCATCTCCAATGCGATAAGCTCCGTGCTGCTATACCGCAAGCTGCGCCGGACGGAGTCCGACATTCGCCTTGAGCCGAAGCTTCTGCGCATCGACACGGAGATACTGAGGCGCATACTCCGCATCGGTCTGCCCGCAGGCGTGCAAAGCGCCGTGTTTGCGCTCTCGAACATCGTCGTGCAGGGTGCGATAAACAGCCTCGGCACGGTGGTCATGGCAGCGTCGAGCGCAGCCTTCAACATTGAGATCATCACCTATGACATCTTAAATTCGTTTTCTCAGGCGTGTACCACCTTCGTCGGTCAGAACTACGGCGCAGGAGAGCTTCGCCGCTGCAAGAAAACGCTTATCCTCTGCCTTGTCGAGGGCGTCGTTGTGCTGGCGGCTGCGATCTTCACCATCCTGTTCTTCGGCAAGACCCTGCTTGCGCTCTTTAACAGCGACCCCGAAGTCGTGGAGACCGGCTACATCCGCCTTGTGATGATAATGCTCTCCCACTTCTTCAGTCTGTTCTACGAGGTCATGAGCGGTTACCTGCGAGGCTTCGGCATTTCGCTGACCCCCGCCGTGCTGACCGTACTCGGCGTCTGCGGCGTCCGCATTGCGTGGATAGCTTTCGTTTTCCCGCAAAGCAGGACCTTCCGCACCATAATGACCGCATACCCCATCAGCCTCGGAATTACGATGCTGCTCATCTTCGCTGCGCTGCTGTGCTGTCGCCCGGCAAAGCGCTTCGAGCAAAAGCCAAGCGAGATCGTGTGACGAAAACCCCGTCGGGTCACTTGACCCGACGGGGTTTTTTCACGCCCTGCGCCAGAGCATTTTGTTGTTTTCAAACTCAACGGCAAGCGCCCCGGTGTCCTTCAGCCACGCAAGGTAGGAACGAACGGTGCTGCCCACGAGCGCATACTGCTCAAAGCTCATCGCAAGCCCGTATTCCGCAAACAGCCTTTGCAGAATGTCCTCAAAGCAGATAGGCGCAGCGCAGATCTCCTTTATCTTCTCCGCAATCTCATTTACCGTGTCGATGTTGTACTGCGCAAGCTCGGCAACGCTTTCCGTCACCTCCGTGTGCGAGGGGACAAACAGCTTCGCCGTCATGCCCTTGACCGCCTCAAGCGTCTTGAGGTACGCCGCAACGTCATAGATAAAGCCGATGCGATACTTAGCCAGCACCTCCCTGCTCGACAGGCAGTCGGCAAGGAAAAGCACGTCGTCCGGCGTGCGAAAGCCGACCATGTCGAAGAAGTGTCCCGGCAGCTTTACAAGCTCAAAGCCCTCCGGCAGGCAGTCCTGCATAAGCTCCTCGGCACTACTCTCCTGCGCAAGCAGGAACTTGTGCCGCAGCTCCTTCGGCGGATAGCCCCCGTACAGAAACGACGGCTCCAAAACCGTGTGGCGGGTAAAGTCGCAGTCGATCCCCGGAGCGTAGATCCTGCACCCGGTCTGACCTTGCAGGTAACGGTTGCCGCCGATGTGGTCGGCGTTGGAGTGGGTGTTGTATATGGCGGTCAGGCGCCAGCCGTTTGCGTCTAATATCTGGCGTATCTTGCGCCCCGCCTCCTTGTCGTTGCCGCTGTCGATGAGGCAGACGTCGTTGCCGGAAAGCCTCACAAGTCCGATATTCGTGGGGCTTTTGATGTAGTATGTGCGCTCGGTGAGCTGTATCAGTTCGTACATTGCCGTTTCCTCCGTAGTGCGATATAGTACGATTATTGCACATTTACCCCTCGGATTCAACACCCAGTTTGCTGCGCCCGTTCCACTTTTCAAATATCAGATGAACGAGCGGCGCTGCGGCGAACATATTCCAGAAAAACGCCATTGGGAAGTTTTTCATCACCGTTCCGACCCATATCGCCGGAAGCCTCAGTATCGGCTCTCCGCCCAGTATTACCTGAAAAATGACCGACGCTATGAGGCTCATCGTAGGACACATGACGAGGATGGTCCCAGCCTGCCGCATGAGGCGGCAGAAGTACGGGTTATCCGTTTCCGCATTGCAGTGCCGCTCCATGAACCTCGCCCCCGCTCTGTTGCCTATAAGGTTTGAGACCGCAAACACGATGACCGCCATGAACGCCGCCTCCTTGAGCGCCTCGGCAAAGACACCGTAGCTTATGGACGCAAAGCCCAGCCCCTCCGTCAGGTTAAAGCCCATCCTTATCGAGATGTTGTAGACCTCCATCCCGTACGCCATGAAAAACGACATCAGTATTCCGAACACTATTCCCTGTGCTTTAGTTTTAGGCATATCCTGCCCTCCGTTTCGCAAAATTAAAAGGCGTAATCCATGCATTTGCAATAGACTACGCCCAGTGGACTTATTTCTATTTGTGAACAACGATGATTACACGCTTTTTGCGTATTATAGCACAAGTTTTCGTGCTATGTAAGTGTTTTTTTAACAGATCAGCAGCACGACGCACAGCGCCGCAACTATGCCGCCGATCACGCTGATGACCGTGTATATTTTCCTCGACTCCGGGTCGTCCTTTTCCTTCACGAGATAGTAGATGCCCAGACCCAAAACGAGCAGTCCGACAAGCAGTCCGATGATCTTAATAAGCATTATTTTTTCCTCCATTTCAGTAAGAATGCCGAGTTTGTGATGACAATTACGGAGCCGGTGTTATGTACGAGCGCACCGATAACGGGGTCGAGCGTGCCGACGATAGCCAAGGCGATGGCGACAAAATTCAGAAGCAGCGAAAAGCTCATGTTGAGCTTAATGGTCAGCATCATGCGCTTTGACAGCGCCACCAAATGCGGCAGCTCCTTTACCTCGTCGTCCACGAGCGCAATGTCCGCTGCGTCCACGGCGATGTCGCTTCCGACGCCGCCCATGGCGATGCCGACGTCCGCTTTTTTGAGCGCCGGAGCGTCGTTTACGCCGTCGCCGATCATGCACACCGGCAGCCCCTCGCTCTGATACTCACCGATATAGCCGAGCTTATCCTCCGGCAGACAGTTTGCCCGAAGCTCGGTGATATGCAGCGTGTCGGCGATGGTCCTTGCGGCGTTTTCGTGGTCTCCCGTGAGCAGCACGGGGCGCACGTCAAGCTCCGTGAGCGCTGCGATAGTCGCCGCACTTTCCTTGCGCAGCGTGTCGGACAGCGCAAGAAATCCCGCAAACACACCGTCCGCCGCCACATAGGTCACGGTGCAGCCCTGTGCGATATACGCTTCCGCTGCGGGCGGGACGCTCATACCGACGCCGTTTTCTCTCAGCAGTTCGGGCTTTCCCGCCAAAACGAGCCTGCCGCCGATCTGAGCCGACACGCCCTGTCCGGGGAGCATCTTAAAGTCCTCGGCTTCAAAGAGCGCACCGCCGCTTTTCTTAAAGCAGGCAACGATCGCCTTTCCGAGCGGATGCTCGGAAAGCTGCTCTGCGGAAGCCGCCAAAGCGTAGACCTCGTCCGAGCCTAAGTCCCCCGATGCGCCGACGACCGCAACGACCTCCGGGGTGCCGTAGGTGAGCGTTCCCGTCTTGTCAAAGGCTATGACCTTTGCCTTGGCAAGGCGTTCGAGCGCATCGCCCTCACGCACGAGAAAGCCGTGCTTTGTGGCGTTGCCGATGGCTGCCATGATCGCCGTCGGCGTCGCAAGCACCAGTGCGCAGGGGCAGAACACGACGAGTATCGTGACCGCACGGATGATCTCGCCGGAGATGAGCCACGTCAGCGCCGCTGAGGTCAGTGCAATGACGACGATCCACGTCGCCCAACGGTCGGCAAGACCGACGATCTTCGCCTTCCCTGCGTCCGCCGACTGCACAAGGCGTATCATGCGCTGAATGGAGCTGTCCTCGCCGACCTTGGTCGCCTCCATCTCAAAGGCGCCGAACTGATTGACCGTACCGCTGGAAACGCCGTCGCCGACGCCCTTGTCCACGGGTAGGGACTCGCCCGTCATTACCGCCTGATTCACCGAGGTCTGACCGGACACGATAACGCCGTCCACGGGGACGGTCTCGCCCGGCAGCACCCGTATCCTGTCGCCGACGGTGACCCGCTCTGCCGGGACGATCTCCTCCCTGCCGTCACGCAGGACCCGTGCCGTCTGTGGCGTGAGATGCACGAGCTTTTCGATGCCCGCCCTCGCCTTTGCAACGGTCAGCTCCTCAAGCAGCGCACCGAGCTGCATAATGAATGCGACCTCGCCTGCGGCAAAGTCCTCCCCGATGCAGACCGAGGCGACGAGCGCTATTGATACAAGCACGTCCGCCTTGATATCAAATTCCGTCACAAGTCCGATGATCGCCTCTAAAACTATCGGCAGACCGCACAGGATGATCGCAACCCAAGCCACGTCGAAGGGAAATGGCTGAATGTTCAGCAGACTGCAAACGACCGCAGCGCCGGAGATCACAAGAAAGACAATGTCCTTTTTGATGCCGCCAAGCTCGGTAAGCTCCGTTAGCTTTTCCATAAACCGTTTCACGGATATACCTCCTTTATACCCTACGGGGTATGGGCATATTATACCTATGGGGGTATAGGTTGTCAAGGGGTAAAAAATAAAGTCGGTCATTTTGTGACCGACTTTTAAACATTTTATTGCATATTCGCAAAGCGTTCGACCGCTTTTGCAAAGCTCTCGATGGTCTTTTCCGCATCGCCGTGTTCAATGCCGTCAAGCACGCAATGCCGAATGTGACCCTCCAGCACGACCTTGCCGCAGCCGTTAAGAGCGGATTTTGCGGCGTTTATTTGGGACAGAATGTCCTCACAGGGTACGTCCTCGTCCACCATGCGGTCTATCGCCTGCACCTGACCGATGATCTTTTTCAGGCGGCGGTGCAGATTCTCCGCATCCATACACTGTTTCATAAGCGGCACCTCCATACCGTAAGGGGTATGTGTTCATTATACCGTGCGCACGGCGTTTTGTCAACGAGTCTGCGGTCCGGCTTATTTTAAGCCGATAAGCATTGACGTCCAAAATCGGCTTGCGGCGTCGAATATCGGAGCCTTATTCTGCTCTTCAAACACCGTCAGCGTGAGCTTTCGTCCCCTCTTTTGCCACCACCCGGCGACACTGCCGTTTACGAGTATCGCCGGACGGACGATCCCCGCCGCAGCGAAGATGTCCCGCATATGCTCACGGGGCAGAAAGATGCTCTCGCTTTTTTCGTAGCCCAGCATGAGCTGGTCGAGCCCGGCAAGAAACACGCAGGCGGGCATATCGCCGGAGGGGAGCGCTTCGCCTATGCGGTAAAAGCTTCTTCCGGCGACGCTCAGCTCCGTCACGGGAAGCCGTTTGAGTGTCCGTCGGGGTGAGAAGATGCTGTCCGCAAAGCCGCAGCAGCTTAATTTCATCGATTGTCATAGCCCGTCCTCCTTGATTTTGTACTCACATTATACCAAAAGCCTTGTTTTTGCGCAACTTTACGGAAAAATTGCCGTCTATAGATATACGCAAAAAATCTTCCGACAAAATCACGGCTTCGGTCGTTATACATACAGGAGGAGAAGAATATGCCGAATGAGCCGCAGCACACGGGCGAATGGTTCGAGGCATTCTACGAACGGAATTACAAGTTGGTGTACCGTCTCTGCTTTACCTACATGAAAAATCCGACGGACGCCGAGGACTGCACCGAGGACGTGTTTGTCAAGGTGCTGTCCGGCGGCTTTAGCTTTAACGACGAGACACACGAGAAGAAGTGGCTCACGGTGACCGCCATGAATCTCTGCAAGGATCGCCTAAAGCACTGGTTTCGAAAGCAGGTCACGTCCATTGACGAAGCACCCGAAATTCCCGACGAGAATGCAGCGCCCATCGACGAGACCCTTGAGGTCGTAAAAAATCTGCCCGCAAAATACAAGGATGTAATTTACCTGCATTACTACATGGACTACAAAACGGATGAGATCGCAGCAATGCTCAAAAAGCCGCCCTCCACCGTCCGCAATCACCTGCGGGAGGCGAGAGAACTGTTGAGGCGGCAGATAGGAGGTTTTGAGCCGTGAGCGAAAAGAAGATAAAGGACGCAATCGACTCCATTGAGCCGGAAGACGGCGCAAAGGAGCGAATGTATCGGAACATAATGAAGAAGGCGCAGCAAGCCGAGCCTGTGCCGATGCCGAAAAAGAAGCCCGTTTCATTTGTGCGCTATGCGCTGCCGATCGCAGCCTGTCTGTGCCTGCTGATCCTCAGCGCCGTGCATTTCCTGCCCTCGGCTCCTTCGCCCGAACCGACGGATGAGCTTGTTTTGGGCGGAAACCCCTTCGTCGAGGTCGAAGGTGCCGACGACTTCAAGGCGCTTGCAATAACGCTCGACGCACCGGAGGCGGCGCAGGAGGTCTCGTATGCGATAATCGACGGCGAGATCGCCGAGCTTCGCTTTGAGCTTTGCGGCAGGCACTACCTTGCCCGTGCCTCGGCGCAGGAGGGCGATTTTTCGGGGCTTATCGGCGAGGAGCTTTCCCCCGAAACGGTGGACGCAAAAAACAACGCCGTGCTTGTGACCGTCCGGACGGACAGTGCGGACGTCGAAAAGCTCGTATGGACAAACGGGAAGATAAACTACTGCCTCTTCGGTACGGACGGCGCAGACCGTGAAGCGCTTCTCGCAGCCTATGACGCCTTGAAATATAATTAAAAAATGTCGGAAGAATTTTTAAAAATTCTTCCGACATTTTTCTTGCTCCGTTCGTTATGTGTATGGAGGCGGGAAAGCGCCGCTTCCCAAGTTCAAAAAATCAAAGGAGCATTTAACATGAAACGAATCGTACCTATCATACTGTGCCTTGCAATGGTGTTCGCCCTTGCCGCTTGCAGCGGCGGCGGTGACAAGAAGCCCGGCGACAACAAAAACGCAGCCGACACCTCCCCCGCCGAGATCGAGCAGAAGATCGCCGACGCCCTCGGCAAGGACAACTACCTCTGCGACATTGAGATCGACAAGGACTGGCTTCGTGACAGCTTCCAGCTCGACATGAGCAAGGTCGAAAGCTACGTTGCAAAGCAAAACTCCATCGGCAGCGTCAACCCCGACACGGTCATCATACTGAAAACCAAGGACGGCTACGCAGACGAGGCGGTCAAAGCGCTGAACACCTATTTTGCACAGGTGGTGAGCTACATCCGTCAGTACCCCTTCGGCACCGCCAAGGTCTTAAACGCACGCCTTTACCAGGTCGGCGACTATGTGATCTACGTCATCGCCGGAGCGAGCTACGACGGCGAGGACAGTGAAGCCGAAAACGAGCTTGCGCTCTCCGAGTACGCCAAGATCGACGACGCAATAAAGAGCGTGTTCGGCACTCTGCCCGAAAACCTTGCGGTCGTCCCCGAAGACGACGGCCATGCCACCGGCTTTTTCGAGGGCTGAGCCATGGTGTCCTCCAGCCTGACATTTCTGCTGTGCTTTCTGCCCTGCGTGCTGGCGGTGTACTTCCTTGCGCCCAAAAAAGCGAAAAATGCGATACTTTTTGCCTTCAGCCTACTGTTTTATGCGTGGGGCGAGCCGGTGTATGTCGGGCTGATGATCTTCTCCACCGTCCTCGACTACTGCTGCGGCAGAGCCGTGGATAAGTTCTGCGGAACACCGAAGGCAAAGATTGGACTTTTGGTGTCCGTGACCGTGAATCTGAGTCTGCTGTGCCTTTTCAAGTATGCGGACTTTTTCATCGAAACGCTAAACGGCATCTTCGGCGTCGGCATTCCGCTTTTAGAGCTGCCGCTGCCCATCGGCATCTCATTTTACACCTTTCAGACCATGAGCTACACCATCGACGTGTACCGAGGCGATGCGAAGGTGCAGAAAAACATCATCTCCTTCGGGGCGTATGTGTCCCTGTTTCCGCAGCTCATCGCCGGACCCATCGTGCGCTATCAGACCATCGCCGATCAGATCGACGAGCGCAGCCACTCCTTCGACAAATTCGGTGAGGGCGTGAAGCGCTTCGTCTGCGGTCTCGGAAAAAAGGTGCTGCTTGCAAACAACATCGGACTTTTGTGGAGCGCCGTCTCCTCCTCCGGCGACCTGACCGTCGTCTCTGCGTGGCTTGGGATCGTCGCCTTTGCGTTTCAGATCTACTTCGACTTCTCCGGCTACTCGGACATGGCGATCGGTCTCGGCAAGATGTTCGGCTTTGACTTCCTCGAAAACTTCGACCACCCCTATTGCGCCAAAAGCGTTACGGAGTTTTGGCGGCGCTGGCACATCTCCATGGGAACGTGGTTTCGTGACTATGTGTACATCCCGCTCGGCGGCAACCGCAAGGGGCTTTCGGTGCAGCTTCGCAACATCGCCATAGTGTGGCTTCTCACCGGCTTTTGGCACGGCGCAAGCTGGAATTATGTGCTGTGGGGCGTGTTCTTCGGCGTCATCCTCATCGCCGAAAAGTTCTTTTTGCTCGATAAGCTCAAGAAGGCTCCGGCGCTCGTCGGACACGTCTATACGCTGCTGTGCGTGGCGTTGAGCTGGGTACTGTTCGCCTTTGAGGACATCGGAAAGGGCTGGGATTATTTCAAGGTCATGTTCGGCGGGGCTGCGCTGTGCGATACCGCCGCCGTCTATCAGCTTTTGTCATATCTGCCGCTGCTTCTGCTGTGCGCCGTCGCCGCAGCGCCGCTCGGCGCAAGGCTCTACCACAGGCTTGAGGAAAAATGCAGCGCCGGCTTAATGGCTGCCGCCGACGTGAGCGGTATCACCGTCGTGGCGGGGCTTGCGATGGCGTATCTCATCAGCGGCTCGTATAACCCCTTCCTGTATTTCAGATTCTGAGGAGGATGCACAAATGCGCAATAAAATAGTCAGCTCCGTTTTCTGCCTGCTTCTGGCGCTCGGCGTTCTCTCCGGGCTCTTCGTGCCGGACAGGTACTACTCCGAAAGCGAAAAGCGCACCCTGACGCAGAAATCGGCGATCTCCATCGCCGATTTTCCGAGCGGGAAAATGGGAACGGAGATCGAAAAATACCTCGCCGATCAGTTTCCGCTCAGAGACGGCTGGATCACCGTCAAGACCCTGACCGAGCGCCTCGGCGGTAAAACCGAGATCGCAGGCGTCTACTTCGGCAGGGACGGATATCTGATCGACTCGTTTAAAAGCTACGATCGGCAGCGCTTTTCCGCAAACGTCGCAGCGCTTGCAAAGCTCTCCGAGGCGCTGAAAGCTTCCGGCGTTTCAATGCAGGTGATGCTCGTACCCACGGCGGCGCAGGTCCTTTCCGACAAGCTCCCCGCCTATGCGCCGAACCTCGACCAAAAGGCGCTGCTTGACTATGCCAAAGCGCAGGGGCTTGACACCGTGGACGTGTTCGGCATCCTCTCAAAGCACGGCGGCGAGTACATCTACTACAGGACCGACCACCACTTCACGAGCCTCGGCGCATACTACTGCTACGCTGCATGGATGCAGGCGCAGGGCAAAACGCCGGAGCCGCTCTCGGCGTGGCAGAGCAGGACTCTGTGCGACAACTTCCGAGGCACGACCTACAACAAGGTAAACGACCCCTTCGCCGCTTACGACACGATCACCGCCTACTACAAGACGCTGAACCACACCGTGAGCTACAACGGCGGCAGCTATGTGACGGACGGCATTTACGAGAGGAAATATCTCAGCGGAAAAGACCAATACGCTGTGTTTCTCAATTCCAACCAGTCCACGACCGTCGTCTCCGGCAGCGGCGAGGGCAAGCTGCTTATACTCAAGGACTCCTACGCCAACTGCTTTTCGCAGTTCGTGATCGACGACTACGCCGAGACGCATCTCATAGACCTGCGTTTTTATAACGGCTCTGTTGCGGATTACGTCGCCGAAAACGGCATCACGCAGGTGCTGGTGCTGTACAACATCCCGAACTTTGCTTCCGACACGGCAGTCCCCAAGGCAGCAAGATAACGCCTAAATGCGTGCAAAAGCGCCGTCTGATGAGATCAGACGGCGCTTTTGCGAGTATGTCTGCATATTGCTCTTTCCGCGCTCATTTAAGAAGCGCAGTCGCCTTGTTTAAAACAACACCTGCGGCGTTCACGATCGCCCTGCTAAGTGAGGGGATCTTCAGCGCCTTTGCAAGTTGGCTTCGGATAAATTCAACGAGCATGCCGGAAACAAAAATCAGCGCAGCAAAGGCGAAGGCATAAAGGACGCCGACGACGAGCTTCTCCTGTGCCGCAAATGCAAACGCACCGGACAAAAAGTTCACCCAAATGACTTGGTTCAGCTGAAAGAAGTAGATTCCCAATGCAAGCGGGGAAAGCTTTGAAATGACAGTTCCCTTCAGCTTAAGTCTCGAAAACAGCACGACCATGATAAAGCCGCTCAACACGATCGTCGGAGACACATAGCTGATAAGCCTAATGATGCCGAAGCGAATATAGATAGCCCATGAGGCAAAAATACATATTGCCCATATAAGCACTAAGGTCAGGGTTTTCTTTTGCTCAAATACATTTGCCCGTTTCGCCAATGCACCCATACAATACAGGACGATCAGCCAAATCGGGGAATAACCTCCGTAGGTGTAAAACGGCGCTTCCAGGATCTCAATGCAGGAGAAAAGCACAAACAGAATGATCAGCGCAATTTTTGCAGTGTGCTTGTCTACCGTAAACATGAATCTGTTCAGAACCGGGATTGCAAAAAAGAGCACAAAATAGGACGTGAAGTACCAAAACTTCCCATGCGATACCGGAAGCGCACAAGCGAGCATATCCGTCCGCTCCCAAGTCTGATTGACACCTGCAATTGTAAACAGCAGCGTCAGAACAAAGGAATAGAAAAATGCCTGAAACCACATATTTGTGAGCTTCTCGTATTTTTGTGGCTTATCGACCGCCATGTATCCCGTGATAATGGCAAATGCATCCACGGCGCAAAACGACATGGTCTCCAAAAGCCAAAAGACGCTATGTGCTTCGGTACCCACCTGGCACGCAGACAAGATCCCGCCTTGTCCTAACGTGTGGAGCATACATACCATATACATGAGAACAAGCCGAAGCAAATCAACGCCATAATTTCGTTCGTGATTCATTCGGAATTTCCTCTCTTATCTCTCTAATAATAAGCCACCGCTTCTCATTCCCACTCTTTGCCGGGACTTGTGTTTTAAACAATTTTGCTTAGAATGTAATGTGCTTGCTGTTCTGATTATTTTGATTGCCCATATTATCATAGATGTACGATGGATGCTTATCAAAACCTTATCAGTGGCGATAAACTGTTATGATATTTTTATTAGTTCTCCATTGAATAAAAAGAGAATATCTCACAGGGCATATTTTCTTACAGCATTAATTATGCTAGACGAATTCCACCCCACCAATTCCTTGCTAGCCAATTGGATTTTTAATGGGACTCGCTCTTGCCCCCATGGTTTTACTCCGATAATCGGTTTATTCATCGCCTGAGCAGTTTCAATTTCAAAATCAATCCACTTACTGTAGGTTGCATACATTCCAGCCAAAACAATAACACAGCTCGCAGCAGAAATTCTGTTTTTTAATTTTTCCTTCAATTCGGCATCGGATTTTATGTCCAATGGATTATTACAGCAGACTGAGTAGTCTGACCAAGTGAAATAAGGCGCATTATTAAGCCACGAACACACGGTATTATACTGTGTTGCGTAACTCCATGAATGACTAATTATAATGTGATAGTTTCTAAGTGTGGGCATATTATTTCTCCTTTCTGTTTTTGCAAACGCTTTCCCATTGCTTGTTACTGCTTTGGATTAGTGTTTCAAAATTCTGCACAAAAGCATTGAAGGCTTGCTGACTGTCTTCACCACAGTATATCCCCGTATGTGTTCTAAAAAGGTATTCCTCTTTTTTAATACTCTCACTTGTCATTCGATATATAATCCAATTCTCATTGTATTTACACAGGAGCATAATTCCTTCTACAAGTGTCATTAGTGCGGATAATATAGCGATAACAATCGAAATAGGTGAACTTCCTCCTGATGCTGATGCAGATGATAGAACGGTCACTAACAACGAAATCACCAGTTTTGCAATTGAAACGACATAATATCCTTTCTTATTACTTGCTGCTTTTTTGCTAAAATAGTTTCTTTGAGGAAGCACCCTATTTTCTAAATATTCTTTCTCTGTCATTAACGAATTGCACCTCACTGTCTTGGCCCAAAAAACTTATCTCCATTCAAATGGATCATATGATCCGGCATATCAGCTATCCAAACCTCAGTTTCCCATGCAAGGCTTTCGGAGAACTTCTTGAATGTTTTGAAGTCAAGGAAAGCAGTCACATAGATCTTTCCCGCAGTAACACCGGCGGTCATTTCCTCGATTTCCTTGATGCGCTTTGGCTCCATCGGGCCTACAGATGTAACAGACTCGACAAAATACAGCCAGTTCTTATCTTCAGAATAAAGCACAACATCCGGCATCTTGTCGTGCAATGTTATTTCAAAGCCTAAAGCGCTGAGCTTATCCACGTTCTTAACCAAGTCTTTCTCTGTGGTATCCCCAACGTACAGGCACTCGGAGTTGGGCGCAAAACGGGGCGCAAATTCCTCGATAATTGCCTTTTGCAGTTGGTTATGCTTACCCGGCGAGAACGTAAAGTCTTCGCCATTGATTCTTACGGGCATTTTTCTCATAGTCCGTTTGGATGCATAGATATTAACGAGTGAGTCGTAATTTTCCATAAAACACGCCAAACTTCTATCCCAGTCTGCCGTGCCAAAACTCTGAATCAAGTGCAGCATCTCATCCGTTAAGCGATAGCGATAGTTGGGGCTGTTGGTTGCCTCACCATTATCCTCAATGAACGCTGCATATCTAAAGTGATGCATTGCTTGTTTGCGGAAGGTTTCACGACTATTCTCTGCATAGGTTGTACCGTAATTGCTGTTTGCGAACGCAATAACATCGTGAATGCGAATCCAATTATTTACAGCAGAACCCCATGCCTCTTCTTCTGTTAGATTAGCCATGGCAAGCAATACACGGCAGCACATGTCGTTTTGCTGTTTCGTTGGGACTTTCAGTGAACTCAAAATTTCTTTTGCTTCGTCTAATTTACTCATATATAGCTCCTCAAAATATTGTCACAAGTTGCTTCCGACATATCTCTTACACGGATCAATTCTTTTCCCATCGCTTCAATCGTATTCATAGGTGGAACTGGCATGGAATTGATCTCAGTGGAGTTCACCTGTGTAGATCCGTTCAAGATACGATAGTAGCTGTCATACAACGTAGAATTGAATAGCACATAGAGCCCATAGACAACACACTCTGATAACTCGCGGAGTCCGCTAATAAAATTGATTTTATTCTGTGTGCTGATTTCCGCATATTCAGGATGCTTTTTGGCTAAGTACACACCGCACTGCAGGCGACGGTGTTCCTCTTTTGCTGTAAAACGCTTCACAAACAAGTAGTTGGTGTTCTCCTGTAGAAGTCCGCGCTGTTCGGTAACGATGTACTCATGTTCCTTTCCGGCAGGAAATACTACCTTTCCATTCTGAATGTGCTGCGAATAAAATAGTGGAACTGCATTGTCTTCTGCTGAATTACGCAATGCTTCACGATTACGGAAATCAACCGTTAATCCTGTTTTCATTTTTAATCCAATGTCAGGAAGGGTATTTGTCCATCGGTTCAGTTCATTTAGAGTTTGAACTTCCTCGGTGTTCGTCACCAGATAGACATAGGACTCATCACCATTTACTACTGTAGAATAAGGAGCTTCAAAAATAGTTCGATTAGAGAAGTCAGCATTACTCTGTGTAGTCGTAATAGTAATTGTATTTGGCTTGCTCTGCGTTTTTTTTGCTTTTATGATGATAGTCTCCTGCAAAACGCTTTCTTTCTCAAACACTTTATCCCTGCTAACAAATAGATGGATATGCTCTAATGTGCCTTCTTCAAAGAAACGTTTACGAAATTGCTTAAAGTACGCGCCAGATGTCCATGAACGAGGGATGATATACACCATCTCTCCACCCTCCTTGAGATTGAACATGCTCATAGCCGCAAACAAAAAGTATAGGTTAGGCGCACCATAACATACATCTGGCATTGCTGTGGCCTCTGGTGCATCTTTTGCAATTTTCATATAAGGTGGATTGCCAATAACCATATCGAACTTATCTGCATCCGGATTTGCCCCTAGCATGCTATTGTAATCAAGCATTTGACTAAGGATATAGTTATCAGTTACAATTCTAAAAGAAACATTTTTCGTCGCATGACTGCACGCCCACTCCAAATTTGAACGCAGTAAGTCCACAATGTTGGAATCATTTTCGTAGCAAACTAACTCTATGCTGCCAATTTCAGTATTTGACTCTAGCCATTCAAGGAGTGCAATCGAAAGAATTCCTGAGCCAGCACCCGGATCAAGAATGCTGAGAGAAGTGCAACCTTTTGGGACTGAAAAAAGCCCTGCCATAAAAGCGGCAGTTTTTTTACTCGTGAAAAACTGTCCATATTTCTTTCTTTGGGACTTTGGCATGCGGTCAATGTACTCAACCGTTGCTGCACAAACATGGTCAATCATTTTCATCGCTTATAAACTCCACTATGTCGCCAATACCGCAACCCAATGCAGCGC
>CAVDMS010000011.1:30436-36909 GCA_963610045.1 Bacteroidaceae bacterium | reverse complement strand
GGAACTCCATGAGAACGTCGGTCATCTCGTTGCCGCGCTCGCCGCAGCCGATGTAGACGACTATATCGACGTCCGACCACTTTGCAAGCTGATGCTGAACGACGGTCTTGCCGGAGCCGAAGGGGCCGGGGACCGCAGCGGTGCCGCCCTTTGCGATGGGGAACAGAGTGTCGATTATACGCTGTCCGGAGTTCATCGGGCGGGAGGGCATATACTTGCGGGAGTAGGGTCTGTTAATTCTGACGGGCCACTTCTGCATGAGGGTCAGCTCATGCTTTTCGCCCTTGTCGTCCTCAAGCACGGCGACGCACTCGGTGACGGTGTAGCTGCCGCCGGTGATGGACACGAGTCTGCCCGAAAGCTGCGGCGGCACCATGATCTTGTGGCTTATGGCACTGGTCTCCTGAACGGTGCCGATTATGTCGCCGCCGGAGAGTCTTTCGCCGACCTCGGCGGTGGGGACGAACTCCCACTTCTTCTCACGGTTCAGTGCGGGAACATCGGTGCCTCTGGTGATGGTGGAGCCTGCTATCGCTCTGATCTCAGGCAGAGGACGCTGGATACCGTCGTAAATGTTCTCAAGCATACCGGGTCCGAGCTCGACGGACATCGGCATACCGGTCGTCTCGACGACGGCGCCGGGTCCGAGACCCGAAGTCTCCTCATAGACCTGGATCGACGCACTGTCGCCGTTCATGTTGAGGATCTCGCCGATGAGCCGCTGAGAGCCGACTCTTACGACGTCGGAGACGTTTGCGTCCGCAAGTCCCCTGGCGACCACAAGCGGGCCGGATACTTTAGTTATGGTTCCGCTCATATAAATACCTGACTTTCTTAATTATTTTCGAGAATGTTGGTACCTACCGCACGCTCAACAGCAGCGTTCAGGGCGGAAAGTCCCAAGCCCATCGAGCCCTCTCTGCCGGGGATAAGGATTATCGCCGGACTGGGGCTGTCTTTGTATTTGTCGATCTCCGCACCGAGTGCCTCGGCGAGGTTTTCCTCGACGTATATTATCGCATAGTCTTCGCTTTCCCTTGTCAGTGAGCGAAAAACCTTCTTCGCTTCGGCGGGAGACGCCACCGGGAAGGCGGCAAGTCCGAGGGCGGTAAAGCCCATGACCGTTTCCCGTCCGCCGATAACCGCAATTTTAAGCATATAATTCACGCAGCCTTTCACGGATAATGTCGGAGCCGACGCCCGAAAGCATACCTGTGAGTATCATGCGGACGGCGCACTGCTCGGTGTTCACGGCGGCGATGTACGCCGCAACGGGCGCTTCGCCGAAGGACACGAGCTTCGCCTTCTTGAGATACTCCGTGACCGCATTGTCCGCCGCAAGCTCGAAGTCGGTGAGCCGTCCTCCCTCGGAGGCGGCGGCTCCCAGTACCGCTGCGTGCGCAAGCGGACCTGCGGCGTAAAGTGCGGTGAGGCTCTCGGTCGAACCGTAAGCTGCGATTATGCGGTCGCAGTCTACCTCGCCGCCGGGGATGAGCGTCTTCGAAAGGAAATCCGCATCCTTACCCATACGGCGTGTACGCACGGCGCTGCGGAGGTTTGCCGCATCCGTCATTATGCGGACGTAGCCCACGAGGTACTCGCTTTTTAGCTCCTTTGCGGCGCCGAGAAGCTCCGCAAAATACGCTCTGTCCAAAACGAAGTCCGCATTCTGGGGATTTTCCGTGCGCATCAGCACAGACTTTGCTTCGGCGATCGCCTTGCCGAGAATTTCGGGACAGTCGG
Source organism: Bacteroidaceae bacterium (assembly GCA_963610045.1). Lineage (GTDB taxonomy): Bacteria > Bacillota > Clostridia > Oscillospirales > Oscillospiraceae > F23-B02. The sequence goes on along the minus strand of CAVDMS010000011.1, from coordinate 35,166 downwards.
TGTAGCTGTCGTCATGTATGCACGCCTCAAGCTTTTCGGGGCTTATGCGTCCGCAGGAGCTTAAAAGATCGCTGCGGTGGGTGTTCATAGCCTCGGCCTTTAAGAGCGTCTTTGCATTGTGATAGTCAAACTGCATACGGAACATGGCGACCAGCTCCTTGTCCGGCGCCATGCGCTCAAGATCGCAGAATATCTCGTCTCTGCGGTCGGAAAGCGCCTTTTGCAGCTCGGAAGCGTTCATGCCGGAGAAGTCCTCATAGCCGCACTCGACGAGCATCTTTGCAGCCTCGTCAAAGCTCTGGGCGGAGAGCATACGCTCTGCCTTGTCGGCGGTGAGCATCTTGGCTTCCTTCGCCCTCAGAAAAGCGGATAAAAACAGATAATCTTCTCTGGTGGTCTTTTTGTTAGACAATTCTCTTCCTACCTTTCCGGCATACGCCCTTTATTCAAAAAGGGTGCGGGCGACATCTGCCGTCATGGGGCCTTTAAGCGCTTCGACAAGAGCCTCGATGCTGCAATTGACCTCAACGCCGCCCTGACGGAGGATGAGACCGCCGCTTATCTCACGGCTGTCTGCGGAGAGGGTCAGCGCGGGGGTGAGACCCTTTGCGGCAAGCGCCGCATTCGCACGCTCAAGCACCGCCTTGCCGCAGCGCTCTTTGTCACGGGCGCTGAGGACGATCTCCCCGCTTCCGTCCGCTGCGGCGGAGGCGGCAAGAGAGGCAAGAAAGCCGACGTAGCTGTCTTCGGGCATATCGGCAAGACGCCGCTTAGCCATGTCGAAGGCTTCCGCAACGCAGTCCTGCTTTAAGGCAAGCACGCTCTTCTTTGCGTCCATCTCGGCAGCGCTTTTGCGGCGCTCAAGACCGCTTTCGCAGTCCTTTACTCCGTTGCGGACAAGCTCCAAATAGCGCTCCTGCGCCTTTTTTTCGTTTTCCTTGCGTATCTCGGCGCACTTTGCTTCCGCCTCGGCGATTATCGCCTTGGCCTGTTCTCTTGCGTCCGCCTCGATACGGTCGGTGATTCTGTCAATACCGTTCATAAGATCAGTCCTTCAAAGGATATTTACGGGATCAAGCTACCTGACCGAGCAGGATGATGGAAGCCAGCATGGAGATGATGGCGTACAGCTCAACGATGGTGCAGAAAAGCATGCCCTTTGCGAAGTCGTCGGGCTTCTTTGCGAGGATGTTCATGGATGCCGCTGCGACCTTGCCCTGTGCGATGGCGGAGAGCCAACCGCCCAGTGCGATGGGGAGACATGCGGACAGGACCTGCATACCGGCGGAAACGTCCATGCCGACTGCAAGCTTGCCCATTGCGATGAAGAACACGACGAAGCCGTACAGACCCTGAGTGCCGGGGAGAACCTGAAGGATCATTGCCTTACCGAACTTGGAGGGGTCTTCGGAAACGACGCCCGCTGCCGCTTCGCCTGCGATGCCGGTGCCCTTTGCGGAGCCGACGCCGGAAAGTGCCGCTGCCAGTGCAGCGCCGAGAATGCCTATTGCAAGACCGCCGATTGTGTTAAGAAATCCCATTATAATTTCCTCCTGAATGTTTTAATATGTATGGTTTATAATTTCGTTTAAGATTCAACGTCAACGTACTTGGTGTTGACATTCAGCGGCGTAAAGGGCTTGCCGCCGTCCTGATAGAACTTGCCGAAGAACTCAAGGCACTGAAGTCTGAGGTCGTGCGCAAAGCAGCCCAAAATGTTCAGTCCGAAGTTTATCGCATGACCTACGAGGAATATGAGTATGAACGCTATCAGCGAGAACGGTGTAACGCCGCCCTCGGAGGGCATTGCCGCCAGAGTGTTGAACACCTGACCGACGACGGAGCCTGCGAGCATGAGCGCCATGAGTCGGGAGTAGGACAGTATATCGCCGAACCACCCGGTGACGCCGTTGTATATCGCACCGCCGAGCGCCGTGAGCTTCTTTATACCCTTTGCGTTTCTGCCGGAGCCGTAAACGAGCATCAGTCCGCCGACGATGAGCAGCACCAGTCCGACGGTCTCAAGCTTTGCCATTGCGGGGACGAACTTGGGTCCGAAGTAGAATGCAAGACCGAAGAGCAGCACCATCCATGTGCCTTCGTCCCAAACGCCGTCCATGAAATGCCCGTCTCTCGCCTTCATGTGCCAGTTGACGAACATACCCGTGAACAGGTGGATAACGCCGAGAAGCATACCGCCTATGAGTACGGTGTTCGTGTCGTTGAGCGGGTCAATGAGCGGGTGCATCATAAAGCCGATGGGACACTCCTTGCCGAACATCTCGTAAACGGTGGGTATCGCATTGCTGAAGAAACCGCCGGAGAGTATGCCCATTATAAATGTGGAGATACCGCATTCGAGCATCAGTCCGAAGAAATACTTCCTTCCGCCCTTGGGCCTCGATTTCTTTATCGCCGTCAGCGCAAAGATTATCATTATGAGACCGTAGCCCATGTCTGCCATCATGATGCCGTAGAACAGTATAAAGAACACGGACATGACGGGGTTGGGGTCAATGCTGCCGTAAGCCGGCAGGCTGTACATATTGGTCGCCATGTTAAGCGGCTCGGTAAATTCGTTGTTGCGGAGCTGTACCGGAACGTCGGGGTACTCGGACTCCTCCGGCTCCTCAAGCTCCCATGCGCAGTCGAAGCCGGCTAAGCAGTCGGCAAGCGCCTTTTCCTCCGGGGCGGTGAGCCATCCGGACAGGCACAGAACGCTGTCCGTGCCGACAAGCCTCGCCTCGGCGTCCGCCTTTGCGATCTTGACGTTCATGCGGTCAAGGCAGAGCTTGAAGTTTTCCCTCTGCGGAGCGTAGGAGCGAACCTCCTTTTCCGCAGCCTCCTTCTGCTCACGGCAGTCGGAAAGCTTCTCTTTAAGCGACGCAATGTTTTCCGCCGCCGTGCCTTTAAGGGTGCCGAGACTGCTGAGGGTAAACCCTGCCGCGCGAAGCACTTCGAGTGCGTCGTCGCACTCCTCCTTTAAGCACACGAGGCAGACATAGCGCTGCTCCTTGTCCGAGGAGACCTCAAAAAGCTCGCTCTCCGGCGCTGCGTCACGCAGAGCGCCGCCGATCTCGGAGCCGTCCGCCTCCGCAGGCAGCATACCCAAGAACACCGAGGTGCGCTTTGTTCCCGACGTCTCCAGCGGGAGATCGAGGTTCCTCCACGGCTCAAGCTGCTCACACAGTCCCCGCAGACGGCTTTCCTCTGCGGCGATGCTGCGCAGCTTTGCCTCAAGCTCCAAAAGATGCTCCGCATCCGCAAGACGGGCATTGAGATCGTCCTCGTCGAAGAAGTCCTTCTTATCGACGACGGGACGCATCGCAAAGAGCGCCGTTTTGACGGGAGCGTACCTGTCAAGCAGCTTGAGCGCCGAGTCGAACTTTGAAAGCTCCGAGCGGTACTCCGTCGAAGCGCTGCTCTCCTCTCTGAGATAGGGCGCAAACTCCTCCGAGTGCATAAGATCGGCGTTGTCGTCTATCTGCACGCAGCCGAGAAGCTGCAACGAGCGCAGCAGCTCTTCCTTCTGCTCTCTGACCACCATAAGCCGGAGCTTTTTCATTTTTACAATGGCCATCAGGCATTCACGATCCTTTCAACGATGAGTGCCGCAGCCTTCTCCATGCGGCCTTCGGCTTTCGCCTTTAAAACTGCTTTTTTCGTTTCTGCGTCGGAAGCGGTCTCCTCCATGGCTTCACGGGCAAGGACCTCGGACTTTAAGTCCAGCTCGCCAAGCTCTCTGCGGGCCTTATCCTCCGCTTCGCCGCGGTCAAGCTCGCCCTTTGCCTCGGTGTCGGCGATCATGCGTCTCGCCTCCGCCTCCGCTTCGGCGACGATCTTTTTCGCCTTTTCCTCCGCTGCTTTAACGTTGTTTATCGACTCAAATGACATCTGCACACCCCCTTGCTAAGCTTGTTGGTCAGTTGGTTATTTGTCACAAAAAGCCGTGTATTTTCCCTTGAAATAATAGCAAATAAGCCATTGAGTTTCAAGGCTTTTTTGCCCGTCATACTTGACAAATAATTTGCAATTGTATTATATAAAATCATACTTTTCGCTTTGTCTATGCTTTTTCATTGAAAACGCTGAATAGTCTGTTTCTTAACATATGTTAAGAATGTGTTAAGTTATTTATATGTCAGTTTAAATGTAGCCTCCGTTTGGCTTCAAGCTCTTGAGTTAGCGTACATTTTCGTCGTTAATGCTCACTATCATACATTTTTAAAATTTACATACATTTCGCTTGCCAAATCGGAGATTAGCACTTATAATGTCAAAGGAACATTTCAAATTCTGAAACCATTTTTACCGCTTCGGAGGTATATATCATGTCCAACGGCAATTACAGGCGTCGCTTAGGCGACCGTGCGGACGGCAGACGTATCCGCACGCTCAACGGCTTTGAAAACTTTATCCCTTACATCATGCCCTCTCGCAACGATTCGCTGAATCACTACGAGCAGAGCTTTGAGATAACCAACGCCGACAGGTGGTTTCGCAAGCAGCGTGTTGCCGGCTACAAGGGCATAGGTGCGCTCCATCTGTTCATTGCGGCATATATAAGAGCGATCGCCGCTCTCCCTGCGCTCAACCGCTTCGTCATCGGCAGGCACATCTACCAGCACAACGAGATCGAGATCGTCCTGACCGTAAAGCGTGCGCTGACGATCGATGCAACCGAGACGACGATAAAGGTCGCCTTCGCTCCCACGGACACAATCTTTGAC
>CAVDMS010000011.1:0-30426 GCA_963610045.1 Bacteroidaceae bacterium | reverse complement strand
TCTTTGACGTATACAATAAGATGAACGCCGCCATCGACAAGATCAAATCCTCCGACGACGCAAACGGTACGGAGAATTTTGCAAACCTGTTTGCAAAGCTGCCCCGCCCCATAATTCGCTTTGCGATCGGCTGCATAAGGGTCGCCGACTATCTCGGTCTGTTGCCCAAGTCGCTGCTCGACGTCAGCCCCTTCCACGGCTCCATGATAATAACCGACCTCGGCTCGCTCGGCATCGGTCCCATATACCATCACATCTACAATTTCGGTACGCTCCCCGTGTTCATCTCCTTCGGAGCAAAGCGTCATGTGTACGAGCTTGACCGTCACGGCAAGCCCGTTGAACGCAAGTACATAGACGGCAAATTCGTCATGGACGAGCGCATAGTTGACGGTCACTACTACGCCTCGGTGTTCAAGGTCATAAACAAGCTCATCGCAAATCCCGCACTGCTTGAGGTCCCGCCCGAAGTCGTAAACGAGGACATCCCCTGAGATACGGATAATTGAAAAAGCTGCGATTCCTGTTGGAATCGCAGCTTTTTTCATCTTTTCATCAACGCTTCGAGGTAGTCGTAGGGTACGCAAAGCTCGCCATGCTCGCCGGAACCCATCGAGATGTGCGGCTTGTGGCTGCCGTGCCAGTCGCTGCCCCCGGTCGGGCAAAGCCCGTAGTCGGACGCAAGCTTTAAAAGTCTCTGCACCGTCTCCTCACCGTAGCCCGAATAGCGGCACTCAAGTCCGCACACTCCGGCACTCACCGCCTTCTCCAGCAGCTCGGTCATTCCCTCGTCGGAGAGTCTGTACTGCAAGGGGTGTGCGATAACGGGTCTGCCCCCGGCGGCGATTATCAGCTCTGCGCCCTCCTCAAGGCTCAGAAAATGCCTGCGGACGTAGTACTTCCTGCCCGGATCGAGAAAGCGCTTAAAGGCGTCCTTCACGCTGTCGGCGATGCCCGCCTCCACAAGGCACAGCGCAAAATGCGGTCTGCCGATGACGGAGCCGGGGTGCCGCCGCTCAAGCTCGGCAACGTCGATCTCGATACCGTCGTCGGACAGGAGCTTTGCCATTTTGACGTTGCGCTCGTGGCGGTCACGCACGATGCGGTCGAGGACGGACGCAAGCCCCTCATCGTCGGGATCGACGCCGTAGCCGAGCATATGCACCTCGGAGCCGTGCCAACCGCAGCCCAGCTCGATGCCGGAAACGACCTCCACTCCGCACTTTTCGCCCTCCGCCTTCGCCCTTTTGACTCCGGCGGCGGTGTCGTGATCGGTCACGGCGATCGCCGCAAGCCCCAAGGACTTTGCAAGGCGCACCGCCGCCTCCGGGGTCTCGGAGCCGTCGGAAATGTCGGTGTGGGTATGCAGGTCTATCTTTTTCAAGGTCTTATCACTTCCATGATCTTCTCTGCTTCGGCGTATATCCTCTCCGGCTCGTCGCCGATGAAGTATTCGCCGTTTTCGTACAGGATCCTTCCGTCCACCATCGTGAGACGGATATTGTCTTTTGAGCCGGAATACACGATGTTTTTGGCTATGTTGTTAAAGGGATGCATATTCGGCTTGTGCATATTGACGACGGTGAGGTCGGCTTTTTTGCCGACGGCAACGGCGTCACAGTCGTAAAGCCCCATCGCCTCCGCACCGCCGGCGCAGGCCGCCTTCAGTATCTCCAAGGCATCGACCGACGCTGCGTTGCACTCTCTGTACTTGCCCAGCACCGCCGCAAGATACATCTCACGGAACATATCGAGCGCATTGTTGCTGCCTGCACCGTCAGTGCCGATCGCAAGGCGCACGCCGCGTCTCAAAAACTCGGCTGCGGGAGCGATGCCGCTTGCAAGCTTGAGGTTCGAGGCGGGATTCAGCACCGCAAAAAGTCCCCTGCGTGCAAAAATGTCAATGTCCTCGTCGCTCATCCACACACAATGGAAGCCGCCGCCGCCGTAGTTGAACATCCCCATGCCGTCGAGCAGCTTTGCGGGTGTCACGCCCCAACGCTCGATGCAGCCCTGCACCTCCGCCTTCGTTTCGGCAAGGTGCGTAAACACGGGCGCACGGTATTTGTCGGCAAGCTCTGCGACGAATTCAAGCCGCTCCTTCGAGGTGGTGTACTCGCCGTGGAAGCCGAGGCGGTAGGATATAAGCTCATGCATACCGTTGTATCTGAGGAACTTGCCCTCAAGGTCACGGTAGTTTTTGTCAAAGTCGTTCATGTCGCCGCACAGCACGGTGCGGAAGCCGGAGTCGATGTTTGCTTTGATGTAGCTGTCGTTGTGGAAATACATATCGAAGCTTGCGGTTATTCCGCTGCTTAAGTACTCCATGATCGCAAGCTTTGCCATAACGTAGGCAGCGTCGCCGTCGAGCTTTGCCTCGTTCGGCCACACCTGCTCATTGAGCCACTTGTCGAGGGGCATATCGTCCGCAAGGGAACGCAGAAAGGTCATACACGAATGAGTGTGCGCATTTTTGAAGCCCGGCATGAGCAGGTCCCCGTCAAGATCTATCTCCCGCTCAAATGTCGGAAGCTCCTGAGGGCATTTGCCGACGTGACAAATGCTGCCGCCGTCCACCCAGACCTCGCCGTCATTCACGGTGACGGCGCCGTCGGAAAAACACAGGATTCTGCCGTTAAAAAATCTTATCATTTGTATGACCTCTCTTTATTTAAATTTTGTTATTGTTTGTTGTTTGCTATTGCCAAAACTCCTTGCCGCCGAACCTTCGGACTATCTCGCCCCTCAGCTGAAGCATAGCCGTGTAGCTCGGCAGAAGATAAATTTTTCGCTCCTCGTCGGAGAGTATATCCGGCAGCAGCTCGGCGGGCGCCGTCTCGAATTTAAGTCCCGCCTTTTCGGCACGCATGACGAGTGCGTCCGACGCCTCGCCGGAAAGAATGATGCGCTCGGCTTTCACCCGGCGCTCAAGCGACTCAAAGTCTGCGTCATCGAGCCACGAAAGGTCCCTGCCGTCTCCTGCACGGGCGTTTTGAATGAAAACGACCGTTTTCGGGGATCGGTCGAGGGCTAAAAGGCTCAGCGTTCTGTTGACGGCGGCGGCGTTTTTGACGAGTATCATCTCCGCCCCGGCGTTTCCCAGTGCAAGCTTTTCCATTCTTCCGAAGCCGCAGCCGAAGCTCTCGACGCCGCTTTGCACCGCTTCCGCCGACACGCCGGCGCTCAGTGCGGCGGTCACCGCCCCCGCAGCGTTATATGCGTTGTGCAGACCCGGCAGAGCGGGCTTTATCCAAAAGCTCCTGCCGCAGGCGCAAAGGCTCAGCCCTTCTCCTTCGATGTAGTCGTCGGCGCTAAGCCACGGTGCGGGTCTTTTAAGCCCGCAGCGCATACAGCGGTAATCGCCGAGATTTGCGTAGCTCACAAAGCGGTAGGAAAGCCTTGCTCCGCAGCGGGGACATTCGCCGCTCTCGCCGCTGTCGGTGCTTTTCTTCGTCCCGCTCCGAAAGCCGAAAAAGCGGCATTCGTTCGGTATCTGCGCTGCAAACATCGCCGCAAAGGGCGAGTCGGCATTGGCGCAAAGCAGCGTTTTCGGGCTTTTTATAAGCCCCGCCTTTATCGCCTCAAACGGCGCTGCGACGCTGCCGTAGCGGTCCATCTGATCCTTAAACAGATTTGTCACCAAAAGCACCATTGGGCGTATCTCGCCGAGGACGGTCCTTGCCGCCGCTTCGTCGCACTCGATGACCGCCGTGCGCTTTTTCGGCCGCCCGAACAGGCTCAGATTCAGTATAAGCTCCGTCGCTATGCCCTTTCGGAGGTTTGCGCCCGAACGGTTCAAGAGAACGTCCTCCCCGTCGTCGGAGAGCATTTTCTCAAGCATACGGCAGCTCGTCGTCTTGCCGTTTGTCCCCGTGACGGCGATGATGCGCACGCCCTCGGCGGCAAGGCTCAGTATGCCCGGATAAATTTTAAGCGCCAGCGCACCGGGCAGTGCGGTGGCTCCCCTTTTTATCAGCCGTAAAATTCCGTGCGTGGCCCGACAGACCACGCACGCAATAAACGCCCGAAGCTTCAATGATACCTTTCACCTCAGTCTGCGGATTTGCGGGCGTGCCTGCCCAATTTACTCTACCGTAACGGACTTTGCGAGGTTTCTGGGTTTGTCAATATCGCAGCCTCGGAGCAGCGCCACATAGTAAGCGAAAAGCTGAAGCGGCACAACGCCCAGCGAGGGCTGGAATATCGTATGTGTATTGGGAACGGAAATAACGTTCTCCACGGTCTTGCGCATTTCGGCGGCATGGCTCTCGGTCGTGACCGCAAGCACGTCGGCTCCTCTCGCCTGCACCTCGACGACGTTGCTCATCGCCTTGTCGAACAGTGCGGAGTAGGTGCCGAGAGCGACGACGAGGGTGCCGTCCTCGATAAGTGAGATGGTGCCGTGCTTGAGTTCGCCGGAAGCGTATGCCTCGGAGTGTATGTAGCTTATCTCCTTGAGCTTCAGGGAACCCTCAAGTCCCATGGCATAGTCCAGATTCCTGCCTATGAAGAACACGGAATCGTGGTTAAAGTAGTTGGAGGCAAAGTGCTTTATATTCTCGGTGTTTTCAAGCATCTGCTCCATCTTTGCGGGCAGGCGCAGCAGCTCGTTCATGATGCAGGCGTACTCCTCCTGCGACACGGTGCCGAGTATATCGCCGAAGTACAGACCCAGCATATTGAGCAGCACGAGCTGAGTGCTGTAAGCCTTCGTGGTCGCAACGGCGATCTCCGGCCCCGCCCATGTGTACAACACGTCGTCGGACTCTCTTGCGATGGAGCTGCCGACCACGTTCACGATAGACAGGATGTGAGCGCCGAGAGCCTTCGCCTCACGCAGAGCCGCCATGGTGTCGAGCGTCTCACCCGACTGGCTTATCACGATGACAAGGGAGCGGGAATCGACGAGCGGGTCGCAGTAGCGAAATTCCGACGCAAGGCAGACCTCGACCGGCTTTCTGAGCATACGCTCAAGGTTGTACTTGCCCACCACACCGACATGATATGAGGAGCCGCACGCCACTATGTATATTTTATTGATGGAGCTTATATAATCTGCGTCGATCTTGAGGTCCTCGAAGAACACCCTGTTGTCCTTTATGCGGCTGAACGCCGTTTTGCGGATGGCTTCGGGCTGCTCCATGATCTCCTTGAGCATGAAGTGGGCATAGCCGCCCTTCTCTGCTGCGGAAACGTCCCAGTCGATGGTGTGATGCTCCTTCACGATGGGCTGCTCAAGCGAATTGTAAAACTCAATGCCGTCCTTGGACACGACGGCGACCTCACCGTCCTCCATATAGGAAACGTCCCTCGTGTGCTTGATGATCGCCGTAACGTCGCTCGCTATGAAGTTGCAGCCCTCGCCGTAGCCTATGAGCAGGGGCGCATCCTTTCTTGCGGCGATGAAATGCTCCGGCTCGTCGGCGCAGAGGATGCCGAGAGCGTAAGCGCCCTCGATGCGGCGCAGGACTCTGAACACCGCCTCAAGGCAGCTTCCGCACTCCTCGTAGTAGTAGGCGATAAGCTGCGTCACGACCTCGGTGTCCGTCTCGGAGCGGAACTCATAGCCCTTGGAGCGCAGGAAGTCCCGCAGCTCGACATAGTTTTCGATTATTCCGTTATGCACGACGGCGATCTTGCCGTTGCCGCTCAGATGCGGGTGAGCATTAATGTCGTTCGGCTCGCCGTGGGTCGCCCAACGGGTGTGACCGATGCCGATCGTACCCTCGACGCTTTTGCCGCCGTTTATGATGTCGCTCAGGACCTTGAGCCTGCCCTTGGATTTTTTGACCTGAAGCTCTCTTTCCCCGGACAGCACAGCGATGCCGGCAGAGTCGTAGCCTCTGTACTCAAGCCGCTGAAGCCCGTCGAGTAATATGGGAGCCGCCTGCTCCGTGCCTATAAAGCCAACTATTCCGCACATAATTGCAATTCCTTTCGGATCATATTTCAATTTAATGTATGGGTGCAAAGAGTATATTCCTACCCATATTAAAATGATTATATCACCTTTTTCCGATTAAGCAACAAATTTTCCGTTTTTTCTCTACCGCAATAAGAACAGTGGATTTTTCGGCGGCGTTATAGTATAATTTCAACATATTACTGCGGAGGTGCGCCGTGTACAAGCTTATGATAGTAGAGGACGACCGAGGCATTGCGGAGGCCGTCAAGAAGCAGGCGGAGAGCTGGGGTCTTGAGGCTCTTGCGGTGAGCGACTTTTCGGGCGTTATGGACGAGTTTGCCCGCTTTGAGCCGCACATCGTCCTGCTCGACATTTCCCTGCCCTTTTATAACGGCTACCACTGGTGCGGTGAGATACGCAAGGTGTCAAACGTACCTGTCATTTTCATATCCTCCGCCTCGGACAACATGAACATCATCATGGCGATGAACATGGGAGCAGACGATTTTATAGCAAAGCCCTTTGACCAAAGCGTACTTATCGCAAAGATCATGGCGCTGCTCCGCCGAAGCTACGACTTTGCGCCGTCGAAGAATATACTTACGCACAAGGGTGCCGTCTTAGACCCCGGCGCAGGTGTTTTGAATTACGACGGCGAGCGCATCGCGCTTACGAAAAACGAGTCCCGCATCCTGCTCTGCCTCATGGAGAGCAAGGGGCAGACGGTGAGCCGTGAGCGGCTCATGGAGCGCCTGTGGGAGACCGACTCCTTCGTTGACGAGAACACCCTGACCGTGAACGTGAACCGTCTGCGCAAAAAGCTCGACAAGGCAGGGCTTTCCGGCTTTATCACCACGAAGTTCGGCGTCGGCTATATGATCGAGTGAGAGGAGCGCCGCAATGAAGCTATTCCTTAAATATGTGCGGCAGCACAGCATTGGCATCGCCTTGTATTTCGCATTCTCGGCGATCTTCGCCTTTTCGTTTTATCTGTATGCGCTGCCGCTTGCCGCCGTTTTGTACCCTGCGGCGCTGTGCCTGCTTTTGGGCATCGGCGTCGTCATCGCCGATTTCCTGCGTATGCGCAAAAGACACCTTCAGCTTGCGGGACTTGCAAATGCGGGAGCGGAGCTTTTAAGCTCGCTGCCGGAGCCTGTGAGCGTCGAGAGCGCCGACTATCAAAATATCATCGCCGCACTTCGCTGCGAATGTGCCTCCCTGCGCTCGGATTACGACGGCCGTGTCCGTGACATGAACGAATACTACACCCTGTGGGTGCATCAGATAAAAACGCCCATCGCCTCGATGCGTCTGTCCTTAAAGAGCGAGGACAGTCCGCTTTCACGCAGGCTGTTTTCCGACCTTTTGCGCATTGAGCAGTACGTTGAGATGGTCATGGTCTACCTGCGTCTCGACGCCGACACCGGGGACTATGTGTTCCGTGAGTGCGAGCTTGACGACATTATAAAGCGCTCGCTGCGCCGCTTCTCGTCCGAGTTTATCGACCGCAGGCTGTCGCTGAGCTTTGAGCCTTCCATGCTCAAGATCGTCACCGACGAAAAGTGGCTCGGCTTCGTTTTGGACCAACTTCTGTCGAACGCACTCAAGTACACGCAGAGCGGCGGCATCGCCGTGTACCTTTCGGAGGGACACATCCTCTGCATAAAGGACAGCGGCATCGGCATTGCGCCGGAGGATCTGCCGCTCGTGTTTCAAAAGGGCTACACGGGCTGCAACGGCAGAACGGATATGCGTGCAAGCGGCATCGGGCTTTACCTTTGCGGCAAGGTGTGCAAAAACCTCGGCATCGGCATCAGCGCCGAGTCCGAGGTCGGAAGCGGAACGGTTTTAATGCTCGACATGAGCCAGCACAGGGTAGCTTGATCTTAAATCTTACAATAATGTTAGATTTGACGGGAGAAATGTAAGCCGATTCGATGGAACACATTTCTCCCTCGTCGTATAATGAGGGCGAAATCCAAAGGAGGAAGCAAAATGAGTATTCTCGAAGTTAACGGACTTAAAAAGGTTTATTCCACCCGTCTGGGCGGAAACAAGGTCGAAGCCCTCAAAAATGTCAATTTCACCGTCGAAGAAGGCGAGTACGTCGCCATAATGGGTGAATCCGGCTCCGGCAAGACCACCCTTCTCAACATACTTGCGGCATTGGACAAGCCCACCGCAGGCAGCGTAAAGCTTGACGGCATGGAGCTTTCCGACATACGGGAAAGCGACGTTGCGCAGTTTCGCCGCGATAAGCTCGGCTTTGTGTTTCAGGAGTTCAATCTCCTTGACACCTTCACGGTCGAGGACAACATCTTCCTGCCCCTCGTTCTCGCAGGCAAGAGCTATGACGAGATGCGCACCCGTATGATCCCCGTCGCAAAGCGTCTCGGCATCGGCGAGATACTCAAAAAGTACCCCTACGAGATATCCGGCGGTCAGAAGCAGCGTGCTGCGGTCGCAAGGGCGATCATCACAAACCCCCGCATCGTGCTTGCGGACGAACCCACGGGTGCGCTCGACTCAAGATCGACCGACGAGCTGCTCAAGCTCTTTGACGAGCTGAACCGTTCGGGTCAGACCGTTTTGATGGTCACCCACTCCGTCAAGGCTGCAAGCACCGCAAGCCGGGTGCTGTTTATAAAAGACGGCGAGGTGTACCACCAGATATACCGTGGCGAAAGCAGCAGCCAGCAGCTTTATCAGAAGATCTCCGACACGCTCACCATGCTTGCGACAGGCGGTGACCGCAAATGAAAAAGCTCCTGTACCCCCGTCTTGCGTGGCAGAGTATGCGCAAGAACGGACGGCTTTATAAGCCCTACATCCTGACCTGCATCGGCATGGTCGCCGTGTTCTTCATTCTTTTCTCGCTCTCCGAGTCCGAGGTCATCGCCTCCATGCCGAGAGGCAGCGGCACGACGAGGCTCGTGATGGGTCTGGGCTCATGGGTCCTCGGCATCTTCTCTCTCATATTCCTGTTTTACACCAACTCCTTTCTTATCCGCCGCAGGAACCGTGAGTTCGGACTTTATAACGTCCTCGGCATGGGCAAGCGCAACATCGCAAGGATCCTGCTGTGGGAAAACCTCATCATTGCGGCGCTCTCCCTCGCCCTTGGTCTTTTCCTCGGCATTGCGCTTTCAAAGCTCTCCGAGCTCGGTCTTTTAAAGCTCATAAACGCCGATGCGACCTTAGGCTTTTCCGTCTCCCTGCACTCGGTCACGGTCACCGCCGCCCTCTTTGCGGTGATCTTCGCATTGCAGTATATAAGCTCGCTGTTTAAGATCAGCATCTCAAAGCCCGTCGAGCTGCTGCGCAGCGAAAACACCGGCGAAAAGCCCCCCAAGGGAAACGTCCTTTTAGGCGTCCTCGGCATCGCTCTTTTGGGCGGAGCCTACTACCTCTCCGTCTCGATAGAGCAGCCCCTCACGGCGCTTACGCTGTTCTTCGTCGCCGTCATCATGGTCATTGTCGGCAGCTACCTTGTGTTCATCTCCGGCTCCGTGCTGCTCTGCCGCCTGCTGCAAAAGAACAAGCACTACTATTATAATAAGCGCCACTTCGTCTCGGTCTCCGGCATGGCGTACCGCATGAAGCGCAACGGTGCGGGGCTTGCATCCATATGCATCCTCGTCACCATGGTGCTTGTCATGATCTCCTCCACCTCCTGCCTGTACTTCGGTGCGGACGATTCCCTCAATGCGCTCTACCCCAGAGACGTGAACCTAAACTTCCTCTTTGACGAAAAGACCTCCTCCATCGGCGACGAGGAGATCGCAAATATTCGCCGGGGCATCGACGAAATCTGCGCCGACGCCGGAATGTCGAACCCCATCAGCATACGCACCGCAAGCGCCTCCGGGCTTCTCCGTGACGGCAACATCACGACCGACCCCACCAATGTCGATAACCTCGATCTCACCGTCGACTACGACGACGTTGTGAACGTCGAGTTCATACCGCTGTCCGACTACAACGAGGCGACGGGCGAAAACCGCAAGCTTAGTCCCGGCGAAGCGCTCGTGTACGGTATGCGCATAGACTATGATTTCGACACTTTCTCCATCGACGGCAGCCGCCCTCTGCGTGTTGTCGATACGCTCGACGACTTCCCGCAGTACGGCGGTCAAAACGTCACCTACGTCGTTCCGACAGTGTACGTCGTCATCCCCGACTTTCTCGACTACTGCACCGAGGTGCTGACCGATATAAACGACGCCGACGGCAAGCTATATGTGCGTTGGTACTACAGCTTTGACACCAAGCTTTCCGGCAGTGACGAGGATATCCTCTTTGAGGAGATCGTTGACGGTCTCTCCCTTGATCTCTCAAGCGCAGTCAATATAGACTACGACTGCATATCCTTCAACGTCGAGTCGAGGGATTACAACAGGCAGGACTTCTTTGAGGCCTTCGGCAGCCTGCTGTTCCTCGGAATAATGCTCAGCCTCGTGTTCACGCTTGCGGCGGTGCTTATCATCTACTACAAGCAGATCTGCGAGGGCTATGAGGACAGGCGCCGCTACGAGATCATGCAGAGCGTCGGCATGACGAAGCAGGAGATACGAAAGAGCATAAACTCTCAGCTTCTCACGGTGTTCTTCCTCCCGCTTCTTTTTGCGGGGCTGCACCTCGGCTTTGCCTTCCCGTTTATACACAAGATACTGCTCATGTTCAACTTCAATAACCTCGGACTTCTCATCGGGGTGACCGCACTGAGCTTTGTCCTGTTCGCCCTGCTGTACACCGTCGTGTACCGCATGACCGGCAACGCATATTACAAGATCGTCAGCGAAAAGGACGACCGCAATTAAACGCAAAAAGCTCCCGCAAAGCGGGAGCTTTTCGTTTGACAGTTAAGGCTTTGCATGATAAGCTGTACTTGCCTAACAAAAACAGACGGGAGTGACAATCATGGATTACAATGAAATTTTAACCGCCGCACGGGGATTGGTCGGACCCTACTGCAAAGCCTGTCCCGTGTGCAACGGCAGAGCCTGCGGCAATACGATGCCCGGTCCCGGCAGTAAGCTGCCCGGCAACACCGCCGCAAGGAACTTCGACAAGTGGCAGGACATTTTCGTAAACATGGACACGCTCTGCCCCGTTTCCGAGCCGAACACCGACTTTGAGCTTTTCGGAAAGCACTTCAAAGCGCCCGTGTTCGTAGCTCCGCTCGGCGCCGTGAATATGCACTACGGCGACAAGTACAACGACATAAGCTACAACCGCATACTCATCAAGGCTGCGGCGGAGTACGGCATCTGCGCCCTCACGGGCGACGGAGTCGATCCCACCGTCATGGAAAACGCAGCCGTCGATATTGACGCCGCCGGCGGTATCGGCATCCCGACCATAAAGCCGTGGAACCGTGAGTTTGTGTTTGAAAAGCTCACAAAGCTCAAGGAGAAAAACGTCTTTGCCGCAGCAATGGACGTTGACGGCGCAGGGCTGCCCTTCTTAAAGGCCATGAACCCGAACGCCGGTTCAAAGTCCGTTGCCGAGCTTTCCGAGATAATCGCATTTGCAGAAAAGCCCTTCATCGTCAAGGGCATAATGACCCCGAAGGGTGCGCTCAAGGCCGTGGAAGCGGGCGCTTCGGCGATCGTCGTATCGAACCACGGCGGCAGAGTTCAGGGCTGCACCCCCGCAACGGCGGAGGTCCTGCCGCAGATAGCCGACGCCGTCGGCGGCAAGGTGAAGATATTCGTTGACGGCGGCATACGCAGCGGCGTTGACGTGTTCAAGGCGCTCGCACTCGGAGCCGACGCCGTGCTTATCGGACGTCCCGTCGTTCCGTTTATCTACGCCGCCGGAGCCGAGGGTCTCAAGGTCTACATGGACAGGATAGTTTCCCAGCTCCGTGACACCATGACCATGTGCGGCACCCCCACCCTCTCCGACATCGGCAGAGACAATATCTTCATCGCAAAATAAGCAAACCAAACGCACCGTGTTCTAAGGACTCATTATAGTGAACCGAAGTGGACCATCATGGGCACTGCCTGTGCAGAGCAACCAAAATAGCCGCAAGTTATCGAAATGATGACTTGCGGCTACTTTTATCTTCTTCTAACTAATATGCATACCTAAAGCAGCATCACATATAATGCCTAACGACAGAATATAATAAAATTTTCTCCTTTTTGCTCTTGATTTCTTTCTAATAACCATTATAATAATTATTAGAAAAATCATTAGAAGGGAGAACGCTTTATGATTGAGAACAAGACCACGGAGTTTAAGCGTGAATACATGGATGATATCAAATACACAGTAGTTGCCCTTGCCAATACGGATGGCGGAAAGATTTATATTGGCATAAATGATGATGGAAGTGTCCATGGAATCGAAAATGTCGATGCAATCATGCTTCGGATTACGAATATGATCCGAGATTCAATTCGTCCGGATGTTACTATATTTACCGAGTGCGCTGTTGAAACTATGGAAGGAAAAGCTGTTGTGGTTCTTACTGTCCAGAGAGGCACCGCCCGACCCTATTATCTCGCCGGAAAGGGTATTCGTCCGGAGGGCGTGTATGTTCGCCAAGGCGCATCCTCTGTTCCCGCTTCTGAGACAGCTATACTTAATATGATTAAGGAGACGAGCGGTGACCGTTACGAGGATGCTCGTTCCATCAATCAGCAGTTGACCTTTGAAAAAGCGGAAAGTTATTTTGCAAAGCGCAGTCTTCCTTTTGGGGATCAGCAGAAACGCACGTTAAACATCATCGGCTCAGACGGCACCTACACCAACCTTGGTATGCTGCTATCTGATCAATGTGTTCATACCATCAAGTTGGCCGTATTTGATGGCGGCAAGAAAAGCGTGTTCCGTGACCGCAAGGAGTTGAGCGGCTCTTTGCTCACGCAGTTGGAGGATGCCTATTCATACATTGATCAATTCAACCGTACCCGTGCAGAATTTGAAGGACTGGAACGCATTGACAGGCGAGATTATCCCGGCGAAGCGTTACGCGAAGCTCTGCTCAACGCCATCACTCATCGTGATTACAGCTTCAGCGGCTCCACGCTGATCAGCATTTTCGATGACCGCATTGAGTTCGTGACTATTGGCGGTCTGGTTCGTGGCCTTACTTTTGACGATATTATGCTCGGTGTATCTGTGCTCCGCAATCCAAATTTAGCCAATGTATTTTATCGCTTGAAACTAATCGAAGCTTACGGTACTGGCATTCTAAAAATCAATGAAAGCTACGCCGACTACGTTGTAAAGCCGCAGTTTGAGGTTACAGATAACGCCTTTAAAATTACACTACCTAACATCAACTATTCAGGTGCTCGAAAAGATGTATCCGCTGCAGCTCCATTGAAGGTCGCCGCTAAAGCAGGACGGCAAGAAATACTGCTCCGCTTGGCCGAAAAGCAGGGATACATCATTCGCAAAGATGTGGAAGCAGAGTTGAAAGTATCTCAGGCGACCGCCATTTTGATTCTGCGGGATATGGTCGAAAAGGGACTCCTTATTAAGGAAGGCTCCGGTAAACAGCAGAAGTACCGTATTGCGGAATAATACCCGTACCGAAGTGGAGGTTAATATGTATATTGTATTAAAATGCCGTTCCTGCGGCAAGACTTTTCGCATAGATTTTACCGCCAATGAGCGTGGTGTAGATAAGTGTCCTAAGTGTGGAAGTCATCTTAGCTATAGCGATATGGCTCGAATTACGGCAATTACGGCACCGTTTTATACAAACATTAGCAGGATGGATAGTGTGAGTGTGTGTGGAATTTACGCAGATGAACCCCGTGCCGTTGGAAGTTCAATCATTGCTGCTGACTTGTTTTCCTCTGATATGGAGAATCTGAATGAAGTGTATCGTTCCTCTTCTCCAGAGGTGCAAAGCAGACTTGCGGCTTTAATCGACAAGTTCCATCTTCTGGTGGCTCGTGATGTCCAAGACGGGAATATTGATGAACTGGATCTGACCTTAGACAGCTTGCGTACGTTTTTTCTGGAGAAAGTAAATGAGCGCCACAAGCAAGCTGAACAGATGCTTAGTCTTGCGCAGGAGGAATAAGAACTCCTAACTATCTCACAATTTTCGTGTCACAGGAACAATCACCTTCCTCACTTCAGCTGTTTTTTCGCAGCTGCGGCACTGGCTGAGTGTATAACTGCGGTGCAAGCCGTTGGTCAGGTCGAATGTATAAAGCCGATGCTGTGCAATCTCATACAGAGCATTACAGGAATCTGCAAACAGGAAATCACAACCGAAAATGCAAAAAACGAAGAAGCACCGCTTGGGTGCTTCTTCGTCTTTGAAGAAAGGAAAAACATTGTGCGGACGGGACAGTGGGCGCCGCCCCGTCCATTAGGGGGGAAGTATGGGGATGGGAGAATAAAGCGGAATATCAGATAAGAGATTTCTCTCTCAGCTCTGCGATCTTAGCGTCGTCGTAACCGAGAATGGTCTTGAGGATCTCGTCGGTATCCTGACCGAGCCTCGGAGCGCCTCTCCAAACCTTGCCGGGGGTGCCGGACAGCTTGGGAACGATGCCGAATGCGGTGATGTCCTTGTCGAGGGTCTGATCCCTGTACTCGATGAAGTCGTTGCGGCTTCTGTAATGCTCGTTTTCGAGGCAGTCCTTTGCACCCATGACACGGCTGCAAGGCACCTTGTACTTTGCCATTGCGTCCTCGATCTCCTGAGCGGTATGCTCCTTGCACCACTCGATGACCTTTGCGTCAAGCTCTCTGCCCTTTTCGGAGGCGACGGCCTCAAGACCGGAGGAGCAGTCCTTGTAGTTGAAGTAGTCGAGATCGAAGCCGAGCGCCTGGATGGCTCTCTTGTAGACGCCGGGTCCGAATGCGCCGAGGGCGACGTCGTAGCCGTCCTTGGACTTAAACAGTCCGTAGGGCTGAAACGCTGCCGACTTGTTGCCGGAGCGGGTGTTCTGACGTCCCGCCATGGTGTAGGAAGTGTACAGGTCGCAGCAGTAGCTTGCCTGAACCTCGAACTGTGCGACGTCAACGACCTGACCCTTGCCGGTCTTGAGGACGTTTACATACGCCGCAAGGATGCCGAACACGGCGGCATATGCGGAGGTGAAGTCGTTGAGCCACGGCTTGCCGACGACGGGTTCGCCGCCTTTTTCGCCGTTTAAGCCCATCCAGCCGGAGAACGCCTGACCGATCATGTCGTAGGACGCTCTGTCGCAGTATTCGGGCAGACCGCCGAAGGCGGGGTTGCCGTAGCCGCTGATGTGGGCGATGATGAGGCGGGGGTTTACCTCCAACAGGTCCTCGTCACGGATGCCGAGCTTTTCGAGCCATACCATGTTCTCCATGAACACGTCGGCTTCCTTTATAAGTCCGTAGAACAGCTCCTTGACTTCGGGGTGCTTGAGGTTCAGCTCAAGGGAGAGGGACAGCTTGTTGCGTCCGTCCTGCGCCCAGGAGGTGCTGACCACTTTGCCGTCCTCCTTGGCGAAGGGGGCAAGCACTCTCAGAGTATCGCCCACGCCGGGACGCTCTATGTGAATGACCTCTGCGCCGAAGTCGGCAAGCAGCGTTGCAGCAAACGGCATTGCGATAAGGGAGCCGGTGTCGATGATGCGCATTCCCGCAAAGGGACCGTATTCGGGTACGATGTGTTTACGTTCGCTCATTTTAATAACTCCTTTCGATTTGTGATATATCTTCCGTTCTGTTTTACTTTCTTTTCTTTATCTCTTCGATTATAGCCGGGATGAGGCTTCTGTAATCAGCCACGGCGCCGTAGTGCGAAATGTCGAATATGGGAGCGCCCGCAGTGTGGTTCACGCTGACGATGCACTTCGAGTTCTGCATACCGACCTGATACTGCACGGAGCCGGAGATGGCGACGTTTATTATCATGTCGGGCTTTACCGTAGCGCCGGACTGACCGATCTGCTCGTCGTGAGACAGCCAGCCGTTGTCTACCACGGGTCTGGACGCCGCAAGCTGACCGCCGAGCAGCTCCGCAAGCTCGCCCAGCATCTTGAGGTCGTCCTCGGACTTGATGCCTCTGCCGCCGCAGACGAGGACCTTCGCCTTGTCGATCGGGGTACCCTCGACCTTCTTCTCCTCGGTGCTTATAACGCAGTAGCTTTCTTCCTTCGTCACATCGACGCTCTCGCTCACTATCTCGCCGCTGCGGTTGGGGTCTGCCTCAAGGGGAACGAAGATGCGGGGTCTGACGGTCGCCATCTGCGGACGGCATTCGAGTATGACGATGTGCGCCAGTATGCTGCCGCCGTAGGCGGGTGTGGTCTGATAGAAAGCGCCGTCCTCGTCGAAGCCGAGGTCTATTGCGTCTGCGGTGAGTCCCGTTCTGAGCGACACCATCACACGGGGTGCAAAGTCACGTCCGAGACTGGTCGCACCGTAGAGTATGATCGACGGCTTGTACTTCTCGGCAAGCTGTGCCATAGCCTGCTGATAGGGTCTTGCGCTGTACTGCGCCAGAGCCTCGTTCTCCGCAACGATGACCTTGTCGGCACCGTGTGCGATAAGGGCCTGGGCAAGTCCGCTCACCTTGTCGCCGAGGAGGACTGCGCTTATGCACTCACCGTTGTGCGCTTTAAGCTCCTGCGCCTTGGCAAGCAGCTCCAGCGTTACGGGATTGAGTACACCGTTCTGCTGTTCGGCAAATATCCATATGCCCTTGTAATCTTCCTTTGCCATATGAACACCTCCTCAAATAAGATGCTCGCTTGCGAGCATATCGACAAAGCCTGCCGCCATTTCCTCGGCGGAACCCGTAAAGTATTCGGTATCGGTATTGCGCTTGGGCGGCGCAAAGACCTTCTTGGTAGACGACGGCGAACCGGGGATGCCGGTCATCGAGGTGTCGGCTCCGAGCTCCTCTGCGTTCCACACATATCTCGGCTTTTTAAGCGCCTTCATAATGTTTATCGGAGTTGCGTAGCGGGGCTTATTAAGCTCCGCACAAACGGTCACGAGGGCGGGGAGCTTTGCCTTTACAAGCTCGGTGCGGTCCTCAAGCGTTCTGCCGCAGACGACCCAACCGTCCTGGACGTCAAGGCTGTTTGCGAGCGTGATCTGCGGGATGTCGAGGTACGCCGCAGTTGCGGGACCGGTCTGCGCCGTGTCGCCGTCGACCGCATGGCGTCCGAACAGGAGCAGGTCGTAGTCGCCGATCTTCTCGGCAGCCTTTGCGAGCGTGTAAGCGGTAGCCAAGGTGTCCGCTCCGCCGAAGGCACGGTCCGACAGCAGGTACGCCTCGTCGCAGCCCAGCGCAAGCGCCTTCTTGAGCGCCTCCTCGGCCTGAGGAGGTCCCATGCTCACCGCCGCAACGGTCGCACCGTATTTCTCTTTAAGCTGTATCGCAGCTTCGATTGCGTTTGCGTCGAGCGGATTTATCATGCTCTTGACGCCTTCTCGCCTGAGGTTTCCGGTCACGGGATCGAGCTTAACGTCGTCCGTGTCCGGCACCTGCTTTACAAAAACAAGTATTTTCATGGCCGTTCTCCAATTCAGTCGATATTACTTTGCCAGAACAGCGCCGCTTATGACCATGCGCTGGATCTCGCTGGTGCCTTCGCCGATCTCAAGCAGCTTTGCGTCACGGTACAGACGCTCGACGTGGAACTCTCTGCTGTAGCCGTTGCCGCCGAGTACCTGGATGCACTCGTCGCAGATCTCCTTGCACCACTTGCCGCTCATGAGCTTGAGCATGGACGCCTCAACGGTGTGACGCTGACCCTCTGCCTTCATCTGTGCGGTATCCCAGACCATGAGGTCTATCGCATGGATCTTAGCCGCCATGTCGGCAAACTTGAACGCAACGCCCTGGTACTTTGCAATGGGCTTGCCGAACGCCGTGCGCTCGTTTGCGTAGTTCTTTGCGATCTCCATTGCGTGCTGTGCAAGACCGGAGGCAATTGCGCCGATGGAGATACGGGCGCCGTCGAGTGCCATCATTGCGATCTTGAAGCCCGCACCCTCTTTGCCGACGAGAGCGTCTGCGGGGAGCTTGATGTTGTCGAAGCTCAGCTCGCAGGTGGCGCTGCCGCGGATGCCCATCTTGGACTCGAACTTGCCGACGGTAAGTCCCTCTGCGTCCTTGGGAACGATGAATACGGAGATGCCCTTTGCGCCCGCTTCGGGGTCGGTCTTTGCCATGATGAGGTAGTAGTCCGCAACGCCGGAGTTGGTGATCCATGCCTTGCCGCCGTTTAAGACGTAGCTGCCGTCGGGCTGCTTAACTGCGGTGGACTTGATCGCCGCTGCGTCGGAGCCTGCGTTGGACTCGGTGAGGCCGAACGCAAAGATCTTGCCTTCGGCTGCCAGAGGCAGGTACTTTTCCTTCTGAGCCTCGCTGCCGTGGACATAGATCATGTCGGCTGCGAGCCAGTCTGCATCGAGGAATATCGCAACGGAAGCGCTGCCCTTTGCGATCTCGTTGATTACGATCTCACTGGTGACCGCATCGCCGCCGCCACCGCCGTACTGTTCGGGGAGATGGATGCCCATAAGTCCGGCTTCGCAGAGCTTCTTGTGTACATCCCAGTCAAAGCCGTTTTCGTCCATCCACTTGTCCTTAGGCTCTACCTCGTTCTTGGTGAACTCTCTTACCATGTCACGGATCATGATCTGCTCTTCTGTGAATTTGAACATCTTGATTACTCCTTTTTGATAGTATTTTGTTGTATAACAGTTGCATTAGATTCTCTCGATTCTGTTGTAACTGTTATGTATCTGTACTTTTTGATTTGCTTTCTTTGCGTTTGCCTGATCGCTTTTTCTGTTAAAAGAATAACTTGAGTGTAACAGAATGTCAAGTGAATTTGTATGAACATTGCCATTTTCGGCTTTTTGCTGTAATTGTTGCTAAATTGTTTCGGCGTTTGGCGCATTCTTCTGCAACAGTTTGCCTGCATATCGCCCTGCTTTGTAAAAAGTGTGCTTTTCTGTTATAATTACTGTGCGGAAATTCTGCGGCAGGGCGCAAAATCGCTTGCGGTTTTTGCGATATGCATATATAATGCTCAATAACACATTTAACAATACAGCGGGAGCTTAATAATCGTATGTCTATAAAAAACGAACTGATACTCTCATACATCAAGGAGCTTGAGCCGGGGACAAAGCTGTCGGTGCGCAGACTGTCCGAGCTTTTGGGCGTCAGCGAAGGCACCGTCTATAAGGCGATAAAAACGGCGGAGGCGCAGGGGCTTGTCGTCACCAAGCCCAAGTCCGGCACCTTCCGTGTCGATTCCGGACTTCCGGGAACGCAGGAGCCGCTCACCCTCGGCAGGATCGCAAAGCTTTTGGGGCTGGCAACGCTCGTGCATCCCAAGGACTCCGGCAAGAAGATCGACCGCTTCCTCGTCTGCGACGGCAGCCCGCAGCAGATATCCGAGGTGCTTTGCTCAAAAGACTGCGGCAATGCGCTCTGCCTCGTGGGGCGGCGTCCCGACATCCATGAGCTGTGCATCGAAAACGGGGCGGACATCCTCCTCACCGGCGGTGCGAGCGCCGACGCCGTGACCCTCATAAGAGCTGAGCGGCACGGGCTGTGCGTTATGACTGCGCTTCAGGACTCCTGCACGGTGCTGCATCTGCTCCAGTCGCAGCTCGGCGAAAGGAGCCGTGACTGCGACAGCGTAAAGGACTGGATGCGTGCGCCCTCTTACCTATATACAAACGACGTGGTCGCCGACTGGCACAAGCTGTCCGAAAGCGGTGAAAACGCCATGCCGGTCTACCCGATAGTCGACGAGAACCACGCCATCTGCGGTGTGCTTGACATTCCCCGTGCCTTTGCCGCAAACCACTCGCAGCGCATTTCGGGCATCATGCGCCCGGCGTCCGAGTGTATGCGCTTTAGTGAGGACGCCTCCATGCACCGCATCGCCGAGGAGATGATTCTCTCCGGCAGCCACTGTGCCGCAGTCACCGACGGCGGCAGGATGAGCGGCGCCATTGACTCGCTCGACCTGCTGCGCTACTTCGTGTACTCCGGCTCCGAGGGTCATGCGCCGATGTTCGAGTCCTTCCTCGAAAGCAGCGACGTTTCGGGAACCGAAAGCGAGCGCTTTTTCAGCATCCGCTTCCCGCAGAACGGCAAGGAGGACCCCGCCGAGTTCACGCTTCCCGTCGTGCTTGCCGCAGCGCACAGACACGCAAGGGAGCTTTTGGGCGCAGGCTGCGTCGTCGAAAGCGGCACCTTCTTCTCCTCAAAGCCCATCGACTACAGAGAGAGCCTCATGCTCTCAAGCCGGGTCACCCGCAGCGCCGAGGGAAGCTGCACGCTCGAAACGGAGATATTCGACAGCTCCTGCTCATACACCAAGGCAATTTTGATGTTTACAAAGGAGAACCGCAATGTACAGCTTTAACGAAAGACAGCTTGAGCTTAAAAAACGGGTGCGTGAATTTGTCGAGCAGGAGGTCATCCCCGTAAGCTCGGAGCTTGACCGCAGCTCGGTCTTTCCCTCCCGTCTCGTGGCACGCTGCGGTGAGCTGGGCTTTGTGGACAAGGAGCTTATGCAAAACGGCAGATACTCCGCCTCGGAGGTCTGCGTCATACTTGAGGAGCTTGCACGGGGCAGCGCCTCGCTTGCCCTGGCGCTCATTCCGCACTACCTTGCCTGCGACATCATGCAGTCGGCGGCGGACCCCGAAATGCGGCGGCGTGAGCTTGAGCCGGGCTTTCGGCTTGAGCGCCTGTTTGCCTACGCCATAAGCGAGGCAAGCGGCGGCTCGGACGTTCTCGGCATCGACACGACGGCGATAGCGCTCGACAAGGAGTGGATACTAAACGGCTCAAAGTCGTGGATAACGAGCATGGGCGCAGCCGACGCATACCTCATCGCCGCACGCACGTCCTTAAACGGCAGGAGCCGCAACGTGAGCCTGTTCTGCGTGGACGCCTCCGCCCCCGGTCTCATCCTCGGCGAAAGCGAGAGCATGATAGGGCTAAACGGCAGTCCCATCGGCACCGTGCGCTTTGAAAACTGTCGCATCCCGCTTGACAGCATCGTCGGTGCGGAAAACGACGGCTACCGGCTCTTAAAGCCCACCTTAAACCTCGGCAGACTTGCCGTCGCCGCCGTCGCATCCGGCATATCCGCAAGGGCGCTGGAGCTTGCGACCGGCTATGCCGGCGTCACGGGGAAGTACGGCAGGAGCCTGTCCTCGTATCAGGGCATATCCTTCATGCTTGCGGAGATGTACGCAAAGCTTGCCGCCTCGCAGAGCATGGTCTACTGCGCCGCCGGGCGCTACGACTCCGGCGACCGCCACACGGCGGCGGACGTTGCGGCGGCAAAGCTGATGAGCACGGAGTTTGCCTGCGAGGTCTCCCGCTGCGCACGGCAGATACACGGCGCCTACGGACTTTCCCGTGCCTCCGAGGTCGACCGCTGCTTCCGTGATGCACAGATGCTCACCATCGCCGAGGGTACCTCGGAGATATGCAAGATAATCATTTCAAGCTCCGTCATAGCGGAAGGCGGAGCCATGACCTGACACTGCAGCGCAAAAAAACATAGATATACACAAAAAAGCGGGGGAAGCTGTTGCTTCCCCCGCTTTTTTGCCGGATATCGTCCGGCAAAAGCACTGCGGTATTTTATTTGCTCTTAACGTAGCGGTTCATGGGGTGAACCATGTACTCGTTATACGGGAACCGGTCGGTGGTCACATAGCCGGCAGGAGCGTCGATGAGCTGCGGAATACGGTTTACGAGCGTTGCGCAGGTCAGCTCGACCGTCGCCGGCTCGTTGACGATGCAGGTCGTTTCGGGTTCGCCGTGCAGCGTCCACACGTTCTTGTCGGTCTCCTGCGGGTTATATATCTTGCCGACGCACTCGGTGACGAGCGTGATACCCTCCTCCGTCTCGGTCGTGACGATGGCGCGCATACCCGTGGCGTCCCCTGCCTTTACGACCATACCGAGGGTCTCGGACTTGAGGTCCTCCTTGTCAACACAGGGGATGCACTTCTGCGTCTGCGACGTGATGTGCAGTCCCATTTTGCTGCACAGCCAACCGTTCTGATTCCACATATACGACGGAACGTATTTGCCGCTTTCGACAAGCTCCTTCATCTCGTCCGAGGGAGTTTCGTTGTAGCAGCCGATGGTCCTGTTAAACTCGTCTATCGAAAGACCTGCGCCGTGGCCCTCGGCAAGAGCGACGCCGTAGTCCTCGACGTTGTACCAGCTGCTGCCCTCGATCTTTGTGATCTTGTGCGACGAGCCTGCAAGATTCGTGACCAGCGTACCCCAGTACAGGTCGCAGTAGCCGACACCGGTGAGCGTGCAGCCGCCCTCCTTTGCGAGCTTGTCAAGCTTTGCGGTGAGCGCCGGAGAGGAATTCCACGGATACAGCGCTTCCTCACAGGTGGTTATGGCGTTAACGCCGTGCTTTGCGCATATGGTGAAAATGTCCTCCAACTCGGCGACGGTGCTTCGTGTTGCGATGATGCAGACATCGGGCTTCAGCTCGCCTATGCGTCTGTCGGCGTCCGCCGAGTTTTCGACGGTCACTCCGACGTGCGGAAAGCCGTTGCCGATGATCTCGGAGACGTCCTTGCCGATGTGACTCTTGTTGCGGCAGAATGCGCCGACCAACTCGCCGTCATGCTCAATGACGTAGCGCATCAGATAGCGGCTCATTTTGCCTGCTCCGTACTGTACGACTCTAACCTTGCGATCCATATTGGTTCCTCCTTTTAATGATAGTTAGAATTTTAACACTTTCCGAGTCAATTATACCGCTTTGCGTGAAAGAGTCAAGAAAATTTTTAAGTCTGCACCGATCACCCGCAGGCTTGGTGTTTCGGTATTTCGCAGCAAAAAATCCGGCAAGCGAACGCTTGCCGGATTTTTGCTCAGATCGTCCAGTTTTGACCTTGGGTCTGCAGGTCTGCCATGTGGGTGTAGATGCCGTTTTGCGCATACAGCTCCGAGGGGCTGCCCTGCTCGGCAACAACACCGTCGCTGAGCACGACGATCTTGTCCGCACCCGCCACGGTGCGCATCCTGTGGGCGATGATAAGCACCGTCTTGTTCTTTATCAGCCGTGACAGCGCCGTCTGAATGAGCGTTTCGTTCTCGACGTCAAGGCTGGCGGTCGCCTCGTCAAGCAGGATGATGGGTGCGTCCTTCAGGAACGCACGGGCGATGGAAATACGCTGACGCTCGCCGCCGGAGAGGGCGCAGCCGTTTTCGCCGATGTCGGTGTTCCACTTGTCGGGGAGCTTTTCCGCAAACTCGTCGCAGTTGGCAAGCCTTGCCGCCGCAAGGACCTCCTCGTCCGTTGCGTCCTTGCGTCCGAGCCGGATGTTCTCCATTATCGTGTTGTCAAACAGCGTGACGTCCTGAAAAACGATGGAGTACAGGCTCATCAGCTTTTCGGGGTCTATATCGGAGACCTTCATGCCGCCCACGCTGATGCTGCCCTTCTGGTAGTCCCAGAAGCGTGCCGCCAAGCGGGAGACTGTGGTCTTGCCGCCGCCGGAGGGTCCGACAAGCGCCGTGACCTCGCCCTGCTTTGCGGTAAAGGACACGTCTTTAAGCACCGTTTCGCCGGAGTTGTAGGCAAAGCCCACACGGTCGAACACGATATCGTAGCCCTTGTTAGTAAGCTCCTCGCTGCCGCTTTGGATGGGGTACTCAAGTATCTCGTTCATTCTGCCGACGTTCGTGCGCATGGCGATGACCGCCGCCAAATTTTGCAGCGCACCCTGCATCGGGTCATACAGACGGGAGGCAACGAGCAGGAACATGAACATCGTCAGCACGTCGATGCTTCCGTTTATCAGCAGCACCGAGCCGGTGAGCGCAACGGATGCGATGCCGAGCTTTAGGACCATTCCCGCAGAGGTCACGAACACGGCGTTTGTAAGCTCCGCCACGATCGTCTGCTTCTCCACGGCACGGATCTTGCCCGAAAGACCTTCGAGGTAGGAGCTTTCCGCATTTGCAGCCTTCAGGTCACGGATGGTCTCGATGTACTCCTGAATGCCGTCGGCGCAGTTCATTTTGACCGCCATGGTCTTTGCCTGCACACGCTCCTGCACCTTATAGCTGCCGAGCAGGATCGCAATGGACACCGGGATGACCCACAGTGCGGCAAGCGCCATGCGCCAGTCGAAGGCGAAAAGTCCCAGTGCGATCAGCACGGTGGATATGAGGGAGCCGAAAAGTCCGGGGATGAAGTGCGAGCAGGTCTTTTCCAGCACCTCGCAGTCCGCCATGATGGTGCTTGTCAGGTCGGCAAGGTCACGCTTTCCGAAGAAGGACAGCGGGAGCTTGCGCAAACGCTCTGCGAGCGTCAGACGGCGTATGCCGCTTTCCTTGTAGGTGGTGAAGTATGTGCCGTTATACTGGAACCATGTCGTGAGGAGTATGAGTGCAAAGCACACAACGCAGCCAAGCACATAAAACAGCGTCCTCCCCGCAGTGGTTTCTTCCATTAAGTCTTTGACCAAGAAATACAAAAGAGCCGTGGGCAGCATAAATGCGACGTTTTGGAATGCACAGGCGAAAACGCCCTTTAACAGCCCCCGTGCGCCCTCCGGTGAGCTTGCAGTCGCTCTTTGGATCTTCTCTATCATGTTCAGCCCTCCTTTGCGACTTTCCATGTGACGGACGACTGATAGTCGTTCCACATTTTCGCAAACAGTCCGTCCTTTTCGCACAGGGCGTCCTTCGTTCCCGACTCGACGATCTTACCGTCCTGCACCACATAGATACAGTCGGCGTTAGCCACGGTCGAGAGCCTGTGGGCGATCATTATGACCGTCTTGCCCTTCGACAGCTCCGCAAAGGCGGCCTGCACCTTCGCCTCGTTGTCGGGGTCGGCAAACGCCGTCGCCTCGTCAAGGATCAGCACGGGTGCGTTTTTCAGCACGGCACGGGCAATTGCGATGCGCTGCTGCTCGCCGCCGGAGAGGTACACGCCCTTTGTTCCGATGACGGTGTGAACGCCCTGCGGGAACTTTTCGATGATGTCCATGCACTGGGCGGTCTTAAGCGCCGCCATGACCTCCGCTTCGGTGGCGTCGGGCTTTCCGAGCTTTACGTTATCCAAAATGCTGCCCTTCAGGAGTCTGCTGTTTTGGAACACGAAGGACACGGTGTCCATAAGCTCCGCCTTCGGGATGTCACGGACGTCCGCACCGCCGATGCTGATGCTGCCGCTTTTAACGTCAAAGAACCTGACGATAAGGCTTGCAAGCGTTGACTTTCCGCCGCCGGAGGGTCCGACCAGCGCCACGGTCTGCCCGGAGGCGATGTCCATCGAAACGCCCTTTATGACCTCCGTTTTGTCATCGTAGCCGAAGTGTACGTCCTTGAGTGCAACGGAGCCGTCCTTCGGGTGCTTCGGCTCTGCGCTCTGCGGCACAGGCTCGGCGTCGAGGACGGAGTCGATGCGCTGCAGGGCGTCGGCGACGATGAGCTTGTCCTCGCTCATGTGCATGATCTTCGTCAGCGTGACCGAAATGACGGGTGTGATGATGATGTAAAACAGCAGGTTAAGCAGAAATTCCGGGGTCACGCCGTCTTGGGTAAACAGCAGTCCGCCCGCAATGAGGAAGGCGAAAACGCCGTTTATCGCAGCGGTGTAGAGCATCATCGGTCCTCGCAGCTCCTTCGTGTAGGCGACGACCCACTTTTCGTACTCGTCGATGGTGCCTTTGAACTTCTTAAACGAGAACACCGACTGTCCGAAGGTCTTGACGACAGGGATGCCTCGAACGTACTCGACCGCTTCGTTCGACATTGCCGCAAGTGCGTTGCCGTACTGACGCATTTTCTCCTCCATGCGCTTGCCCGTCATGGCGGACATGATCGCAAAGCCGAGAAATACCGGGACAAGGCTCAGCAGTCCCAGCCGCCAGTCAAAGACAAAGAGCAGCACCAAAAGTCCGACCGGGGTAGCCATGGCGCTGCTCTGATCGGGAAGCTGATGCGCAAGATAGGTCTCGGCGGCGCCGGTACTCTCCTGAATTACCTTGCGCAGCTTACCGCTGCCGAAGCTCTCGGTGAAGCCGAGCGGCAGCTTTGCCAGATGCTCCGAGACCGCAAGACGCAGATTCGTCGCAACACGGAACGCCGACAGGTGCGAGCAAAGCAGAGCGCACACATAGACGAGGAACGACAAAGCCGCAAACAGCACCGCCATCCAGCCGTAGTGCGGGATATTCACCGCCTGCGCATAGTCGGGCGCAACGTCGAGTATATCTCGCAGTATCATCCAAATATACAGAAACGGCACAAGCGCCAGCAGTGCGCTGAGCGCCGACAGGACCCATGAGGCATATGTAAAGGCACGGTATTTGCCTGCGTATCCCATCAGCCGTGAAAGATCCGATTGCTTTTTCAAGGGAAGAACCCTCCTTCTCGTATTTATGCGCACCCGCTTCAGCCAAAAACGGGTGCGCACGCTTGTATTACTCCTGCCCGGAGAGATTTTCGGTTGCGAAGAGCTCGATGCAGTTCTTCATGGTCGCCTCGTCGTAGTCTTCGGCGATGCCGGCTGCGTTCCAGTAGGCAAAGTTACCCTCAAACCAGCTCTGAAGGTCGTTTATGTCCTCCGCATAGCGGAACTCAAGATGGTAGGTGCTGTCCATCGTATCGGGAGAGAAGGCAAAGTAGGTGAACTGACCGGAGTCCTTGTCCTCGCTCTGATAGAAGATGAAGCCGTTTTCGTTCTCAACGTCAAGCAGCTTGTACTTGTGGGAGAAGACTTCCTTACCGTCCTTGTCAAGACCCGTGATGGTGTGACCGTCGATGACGAACTTCTCTACGCCGCCGAGGAAGTAGCAGTTAAATGCCATGCTTTCGGGGTTTTCGGTGTAGGCGTCGATCGCATCCTTGCCGTAAGGCTCCGCCATGCACATCGCAAGCAGCATATCGGTTGCGGCGTCGGCGTTTTCCTCACCGACTATCGCTGCGGTGGCTTCATGCCAAAGGCTTCTGTACTCCGCCTTGGAAAGCTCCGGGAACAGCTCGACATAGGTGCCGCCTATCGTGGTAAGGTAGTCGTCCTCGACCGCCGCCGGCTGGCTCGCCGAGGGCTTGGGGGCGTTATTTACATCGTTCTGGCTGCATCCCACAACGGACAGCAGGCAGAATACGCTCAACAAAAGCGCTGCAATTCTCTTTTTCATATGGTACCTCCTTATCATTCAGTTAGCCTTTGCTAACCGAATGATAATTTAGCACAACGCCCTTTGCCGTACTACTCCGTTTTGGTTTGACTATTCCGTTTTGACACTCCGTTTTGCTTTGCTGCGGTAGTGCGTCGGCGTCATGCCGTAGCGCTTCTTAAACGCCTCGGAGAACTTGCTGGCGTTGTCGTACCCGGCGTTTTGGGCGATCACCGTCACGGATTCGGAGCCTTTAACAAGCTCGACCGCCGCCCGCTCCAGCCGGTACTCCTTTATGTAGCGGTACACGGGAGCGCCGTAGATCTGCTTAAAGAGCTTTTGCAGGTGCGACACGGAGATCTCATGCTCCTCCGCAAGCTCGGCAAGCGAGACGTAGCCGTCCCTGTCCGACAGCAGGTGGTCACGGATATGGCGCACAAGCTCCACCTGCTTTGCGGAGCAGTAGGCGTCGCCGCTGCCCTCCCTCGGTATGCGGCCGAGGAGCATCATAAGCTCAAGCACTTTAAGCTGCAAATAGCCGAGATCGGAGTAGGGTGCGCTTTCGTACAGCTCACGGAAAACGTGTTCGCAGCGAGGTCCCGCCGGGCCGTACATATACCATTTGCTGCCCAAAAGCCCTTGTCTGAGTGCGGAAAAATCCATTGAAAACGCAGGAGCGTTGCGCTCTATCCAACGCTTTGCCTCCGTCGGGTCGATCTCAAGGCAGATGCCCTCGTAGTAGCCCAAGGGGAAGTGCGACTCCGACCGTGCGCCGTGCAGACCGTCGTAGCAGCTTATCGCCATGTCGCCCGGCTTGAGCAGGACGTGATCCCGCAGGGAAAAATGCGTTTCAAAGCGCCCTCCGGCGCAGAAGTTTATCTCAAGTCTGCCCGTCTGCGTACGCACCTCGGTGTACGACTCCAGCTCAAGCCGCATCAGCATGACGCTAACGCCGTCAAGCAGGCGGTAGCAGTGGATGCTGCCGTTTCCCTCGGCATTTTCAAAGCCGAAGCACTGCTCCGACAAATACGGCAGAGCGCTTCCGTTGTGATATACTATCTCGATCATTGTTTTTACACCTCGTTTTGCTCGGTCAAAAGACTTACCCAAGTGCGACGTCCAGTACCATCATAAGGCTGAACCCGACCGCAAAGAAAACCGTCCCGACGTTCGAGTGCTTCCCCTGCGACATTTCGGGGATAAGCTCCTCGACCACGACGTACAGCATGGCTCCGGCGGCAAAGCTTAAAAGATACGGCAGCGCAGGTATAATGAGCTTCGCTGCGATGAGCGTAAGCACTGCGCCGACAGGCTCAACGACGCCCGAAAGCACACCGCCGAGAAACGCCCTTCCCTTGCTCTCGCCCTCGGCTCTGAGCGGCATGGAGATAATGGCGCCCTCCGGGAAGTTCTGTATCGCAATACCGATCGAGAGCGCAAGCGCACTCGCCGCCGTGATCTGTGAATCGCCGGAGAGGAAGCCCGCATACATCACGCCGACCGCCATACCCTCCGGAATGTTGTGCAGCGTCACCGCAAGCACCATCATTGCGCTGCGTCCGAGGCGGCTTTTGGGACCCTCCGCCTGAGTGCTGCCTATGTGCAGGTGCGGTATCAGGTGGTCGAGCGCAAGCAGAAACAGCACACCGACCCAAAATCCCGCAAACGCCGGGAAAAACGAGAGCTTTCCCAAGCCCTGCGATTGCTCTATCGCCGGTATTAGCAGGCTCCACACCGAGGCTGCGACCATCACTCCGGCGGCAAAGCCCGCAAGCGCACGCCGAACGGGGTCGCCGAGCGACTTTTTCATAAACAGCACGCAGGCGGCGCCGAGCGCCGTTCCGAGAAAGGGTATCAGTATTCCCAAAAAGGTGTTCACCTATGCTCACCGTCCTTCTGTCGTGCGCAAGTTAGCCACTGCTAACTTGCGCGTTTTTGAAAAGCCGCACTCCTGCGGCTTTTCCATTATAGCAAGCTTCCGCCCCGCCGTCAAGCTTAAGAGCTGCGGCAAACGCAGCCGTAAAAATCAGCGAACCGTTTCATTTCTGCTCGTCTACCGGCGGGACCATTTCGGCGTACCTTTTGAGCATTTCGGGTGTACTGGTGTAGTAGCGCTTATTCTGATTCATTGCGGCGATCTGCGCCATCTCGTCGGCGGTCAGCTCGAAGTCGTAAAGGTCGAAGTTGGACTTTATGTGTTCGGGGTTCTTGGAGCCGGGGATGACGATGTTGCCGTCCTGAATGTGCCAACGCAGAATGATCTGCGTGGGCGTTTTGCCGTACTTCTTGCCAAGCTCGGAGAAGAGCGGTTCGTCTCTCAGCGCCTTGTCGCCGTGACCGAGGGGATACCATGCCTGCGGCACGATGCCGTTGTCGGAGAGGAACTTTTTAAGCTCCGGCTCCTGATTGTACGGGTGCAGCTCGGTCTGCAAAACGGTGGGGCGCACCTCACAGAGGGAGAGAATTTCCTCGATCTGTTCCTTTTTGAAGTTTGAAAGACCGATCGCACGGACCTTGCCCTCCTTGTACGCCTTTTCCATGAGACGGTAGCCTGCAACATAGTTTCCTGCGGGTTGGTGGATCAGCAGCAGGTCGATGTAGGGGGTGTCCAGACGCTGGAGGGTCTTGTCCACCGCGTCCGGCTGTTCATAGAAGCTTGGCCACAGCTTGGTTTCGAGGAATATCTCCTCGCGGGGAACGCCTGAGAGCTTCATTGCACGTCCGACAGCCCTCTCATTTACATAAGCGTTTGCGGTGTCGATAAGTCTAAAGCCGCTTTGCAGGGCGCTGCGCACGGATGCCTCCGCCTCGTCGGGGGTAAACAGGAAGGTCCCCACGCCCTCCATGGGCATTTTTACCCCGTTATTAAGATCTGCATATTTCATAATTTACATCTCCTTAGATAATTTTGCTGCCTGACTTCTGCTGCTGACCATGCCGCCGTAGCTCATGCCGTAGAGAGCGGCAAAGCGCTTCATGGTGTATTCTCCGGCTTCAAGCATCCACTTTTCGGGCGCTCCGCCCTGAAAGACGAAGTAGAGCCGCCTGCCGGAAAGCTCACCCTCATTGACCGTACCGTAGAAGCGGTCAAGCACATTGCGGACGCTGCCGCAGATGTTGTGCCAGTAGACGGGAGAGCCGATGACAACGGTGTCGGCGCTTTTCATCGCCGAGATAACGGCATCCAGTCCGTCGCCGGGAAGCGACTGACCGTAGCTGCCGATGGTGTAGTCGGTAAGGCTCAGCGTCTCATACTCCTTGCCCTTTAAAAGCTCCGCTGCGACAGCTGCGGTGTTGCCGTTTTTATTGGGGCTGCCGTTTACAAATAAAATGCTCATGGTAATGCTCCTTTCAATTAAGCCCAAGGCTGTTTACCCAGTCTCTGACGTCGCTTTCAC
>CAVDMS010000010.1:0-37427 GCA_963610045.1 Bacteroidaceae bacterium | reverse complement strand
GGACATGATGGTGCACACGCCGAACAGAAACAGCAGCTCCAGCACCGTCACGGCGGCACGCAGGACGGGAATGTCCCATCGCACAACGAGCTTATCAATATCACTGATGCCGCTTAGTCTATTGAGGTCGAGCATCAGAACGCCGACGCCGAACAGCACCGCCATTGCGATGGCAAGGCCGACAGCGCCCTTTGCGCCGAACGAGCCGAAAAACTGCCACAGCTCCTGGCCGGACACATAGCCTGCGCCGAGAAAGCAGCCGGCAAACGCAAGTCCGAGATTCAATGCGCCTATCTTCTTCATCCTATCCCCTCCCTATCCAAACACCATATTATCTTATCGTGAACGGCAAATATGTCAATAGGCAAAAGCCGTTAAGTTGCTGACAAGTGATTTACATAACATGTTGGAAACTGTGTTGAAACTGTTCAAAAGCCTTGATAACAGGGGCTTGCCGGTGTCATATTGGTTACATAATAATGTCGAAACCGGGCGAACAATGACGGATGCACAAAAATTGATTTAATAAAAAATTTCCGCATGCTAAATAAAAAGTCCACTGAACAAATGTTCAGTGGACTTTTTGCATGCGGAAATTAAAGCTGCTTCTGAGCGTTGATCTTGACGCCGGGGCCCATGGTGGAAGCGGTGACGCAGGACTTGATGTACTGGCCCTTTGCCGCTGCGGGCTTTGCCTTGATGATGGCGCCGATGAGAGCTGCATAGTTCTCAAAGAGCTTGTCTGCACCGAAGGAGACCTTGCCGATGGGGCAGTGGATGATGTTGGTCTTGTCCAGACGGTACTCTACCTTACCTGCCTTGGACTCCTTGATCGCCTGAGCGATGTTGGGAGTGACGGTGCCTGCCTTGGGGGAGGGCATGAGTCCCTTAGGACCGAGGACCTTACCGAGACGGCCGACGGTACCCATCATGTCGGGGCTGGCGATAACGGTATCGAACTCGAACCAGTTCTCCTTCTGGATCTTCTCGACGAGATCCATGCCGCCTGCGTAGTCTGCGCCTGCTGCGAGTGCTTCTTCAACACGCTCGGGCTTGCAGAAAACGAGGACACGGACGGTCTTGCCGGTGCCGTTGGGAAGAACGATAGCACCGCGGACCTGCTGGTCTGCGTGACGTCCGTCAACACCGAGCTTAACGTGCAGCTCGACGGTCTCGTCGAACTTTGCCTTGCTTGCCTTTATAACGAGGCCGAATGCCTCCATGGGATCATAGAGTGCCTGCTTGTCAATGAGCTTTGCGCTCTCTTTGTAATTTTTACCTCTAAACAATTTCGTTTCCTCCTAATAATGTGGTTGAGTCGGAATAAATCCTCCCACTTGACGGGATCAGTCGCCTACGACTACGCCCATGGAACGGCAGGTGCCGGCGATCATGCTCATTGCGGACTCGATGTCGGTGCAATTGAGGTCGGGCATCTTCTGCTCTGCGATCTTGCGAAGATCTTCCTTGCTGATGGTTGCGACCTTGTCCCTCTGGGGAACGCCGGATGCGGTGTCGATGCCGCAGGCCTTCTTGATGAGCAGGGCTGCGGGGGGCGTCTTGGTGATGAAGGAGAAGGTACGGTCGGAGTAAACGGTGATGACGACGGGGATCATCATGCCCATGTCGCCCTTGGTACGCTCGTTAAAGTCCTTGGTGAACTGGCCGATGTTAACGCCGTACTGACCAAGTGCGGGACCTACGGGGGGTGCCGGGGTCGCCTTGCCGGCGGGAACCTGGAATCTTACATATCCAACTATTTTCTGTGCCATTTCTTAGCACCTCTTTCTTATTATTCTTTGATTTCTTCGA
This sequence comes from Bacteroidaceae bacterium, assembly GCA_963610045.1. Taxonomy (GTDB): domain Bacteria; phylum Bacillota; class Clostridia; order Oscillospirales; family Oscillospiraceae; genus F23-B02. The sequence goes on along the minus strand of CAVDMS010000010.1, from coordinate 35,615 downwards.
CCTGATCCAGCTCGAGATCGACGGGGGTCTCCCTGCCGAACATCGACACGACGACACGGACTCTGTCCTTGTCCGGCTCAAGCTCCTCGACAACGCCGAGGAAGCCGGCAAGCGGGCCGTCCGTCACCTTGACGGTGTCGCCCACGCCGAAGCCCACGACTATCTCGTGACGCTCGACTCCCAGATCAAGTATTTCCTGCTCCGTGAGAGGAACGGCCTTTCCGCCCGCTCCGACGAAGCCGGTTGCGCCGCGGACGTTGTGGATCAAATGCCAGCTGTCGTCGGTCAGCACCATTTTACAGAGGACGTAGCCGGGGAACACCTTGCGCTCGACGGTCTTTTCGCCGGCGTCGGTGATCTCGGTCACGGTCTCCATGGGAATGTTGACCTCACGGATCAGATCCTGCATCCTGCGGTTTTCGGCGGCCTTCATTATGGCAGCCGCCACTGCGTTTTCATAGCCTGAGTATGTGTGTATCACATACCACTTTGCATCTTCCGCCATAGCCGTTACCCTGCGAGAGTGGTGATGGCCTTGATAAGCGCCGTAGCGGCCTTATCGAAGCCCCAAAGGACAACGGCCGAGAACGCCATAACGACGAGAGCGACGAGGGTGTTGTTTGCGACCGTCTTCTTGGTGGGCCACATGACCTTTGCAAGCTCGCTCTTCATTTCACGGAACCATTTTCCTATGCGCTTAAAGAAACCAAGCTTTTTCGTTTCTTTCTTTACGGCGTTGGTATTCTTGGAAGGAGCAACGTTCTTCTTTTCTTCTGCCATTTTGATCGTCCTTTCAGAAACTTACTTGGTTTCGACGTGCTTGGTGTGCTTTCTGCAGAAGGGACAATACTTGCTGCGCTCAAGCTTATCGGAAGTATTCTTCTTATTCTTGACGGTATTGTAGTTTCTCTGCTTGCACTCGTTGCATCTCAACGTGATCTTGACTCTGTTGTCAGCCATACTTTTTCGGCACCTCCTATTTTATTTACCCACGTTACGGCGTGGGCATCTGCCTCCCTGTGTGAGATCGGGGGAACGATTTTCGGCGCAAAAGTGCGCACGAAAAAAGACCTCTCCTCCGACAGGTAATGATAAATATACCATACCGTCGGGCAGAGGTCAAGTGTTTTTCGTTATTTTTTCCGTGTTTTCAATGCTTTGACGGGTCACAGACCGAGCAGACCCCGAATGGCTTCCTCGGCGCTTTGCACCATGTCCTGCACACGCTGCACGGTGTCGGCGTTTGCCGCCTTAAACAGCTCGTTTATGCGCTCCAGGTCGCCGCCCGTTATCATGCCGACGCCGACGCTCACGGCGCCGAGCAGCAGCATAATGCCGAACATGATCCCGATGACCTTCCAAACCTTACTCATCGACGGCTACCTCCTTAACGCAAAGCTTCCTTCCGAGCGCCTTGAGACCGACTATAACGCCGGAGACGCCGGATGCGATGCCCCACACTCCGAACCAGAGCAGCAGCAGAGCCACCGCACTGCACACGAGCGCCGCACCTGCGGTGATGAAAATGTCGGCAAAGACCGTCAGCCCCGAAAACGCAAAGACAAAGAGCTTCACGCCGCAGAATGCGGCAGCGGCAGCGGCGGCAATGACGACGGCGCCGATGGCGATGACAAGCGCCACACCGACGATGCCGAGCGGAATTGCGATTATAAGATACAGTATCAGCAGCGGGACGTTTGTCTTGCGCTGCGTTCTGCGCTCCTCGGCGGCTTCCTCCGCATCGCTCAGACCGTACTCCTCGAAGGGCTCGTCCTGCTCCTCGACGGGAGCGGGCTCCTCAACGGGAGTGGGCTCCTCAACGGGAGTGGGTTCCTCAATAGGAGTGGGTTCCTCAATAGGAGTGGGTTCCTCAATAGGAGTGGGTTCCTCGACCGGGGCGGGTTCCTCAACGGGAGCAGACTCCTCAACGGACTCAAGCTCCTCGGTGGGTTCGGATTCCTCAACAGGTGCGGATTCCTCAGCGGGTGCCGGCTCCTCCGCAGGAGCGGGTTCTTCGACCGGGGCAGGCTCCTCCACGGGAGCGGGTTCGGGTTCGTCGAAGAAAATGGGCTTGTACTCCACGCCCTCCTCTAGCGCTCTCTGACGGCGGAACTCCTCGACGATGTCGGCGTATGTGCCGGTGTAGACCTCAGGCTCTGAGGGCTTTTGCGGAGCCTTGGGTGCTTCGGGAGTCTGCGGCTTTTCGGGCGCCTTGGCTGTGGGAGCGGGCGCTTCGGGCGCATCCTCCTTTGAGTCTGCGGCGACCGCAAGCTTGCGTTCGTCCCTGTTATACGATCTCGATATGCTGACGGCAAGCTTCGTCGGAGAGCCGAACTCCTCCAAAAGGGCGGACTCATCCTCGGCATTGTCAAGCAGCTCGTTATAGTGCTGGATGATCTCGGCTCTGTCCTCCTTGAACATGAAGGTCAGGAGCTTGTTAAGCTCAGCCATATACTTTTGCCGATCCGTATGCGTCACCTCCGAAATTGTGAATTTTTATACATCTTGAATATTATATTTGAAATTGACGCAGCGGTCAAGTTTTTTTGAAAACAAGCCCCGGAGTTTCGACGTTTTTCGTATTTTCTTGACGCACCATATACGGCGTGATATATTTAAAATACAGCCAACGGCGATCATTTGGAGAAAAGGAGAATCATTATGTTCTGTCCCTATTGCGGAAATCAGATCAGCGACACCACAAAGTTCTGCCCGAGCTGCGGCGCAGCGGTCGCGCAAAATTCCGGAGCGTCAAACGCTCAGCAGCAGAGCTATCAGCAGAATACTTATCAGCAGCAAAACGGCTATCAGACTTATCAGCAGGCGGCTGCGGGATCCTACCGTGCGCCGATCAAAAAGCGCAACATCGCACTGTGCATAATCTTTTCGCTCATCACCTGCGGCATCTACGGCATTTACTGGGAGATCTGCCTTGTGAACGAGCTCAACACGGCGTCCGGCCGCACTCAGGACACCTCCGGCGGCGTTGTGTTCCTGCTCACGCTCGTCACCTGCGGAATTTACGGGCTTTACTGGCTGTACACTGCGGGAAACAAGGTGAACCTCGTAAGGCAGCGCAACGGTATGCCCACGGATAACAATACCGGACTTATCTACCTCCTGCTTGCTCTGTTCAGCGCAGGCATCATCAGCTACTGCCTTATTCAGAGCGAGCTTAACAACGTTGCGACCTTAGAGTGAGAAGCTTTTTAGCGGCAAGACTGAGCCCGGCGCAGAGAAAAAGGCTCGGCCGTCTTGCGGCGGTCACGGCAGCACTTTTGGCGCTAGGGCTTTCGTATGCGCTCCTTATGCGGTACACGGGCTTTGCCGTACCCTGCGCTTTCCGTGAGCTGACGGGGCTTTTGTGTCCCGGCTGCGGCGTGAGCCGAATGTGCCTGAGCCTTTTGTCGGGCGACCTTGCGGCGGCGTGGCGATATAATCCGGCGCTGCTGTGCATAAGTCCGCTCTTTGAGGCGCTGGCTCTCGACCTTGCCCTGCGCTATGTGAAGGAGGGCAGTCTGCGTCCGCACAAATGGGCAAACGTCCTGCTGTGGATAATGATAATAACCCTGCTCGCCTTCGGCGTCCTGCGGAATTTGTAAATCGTCCCGGACGGTGCCAAAAGCACCGTCCGGGCTTTTTTTATTCCTGCGATTGACAAGCGGCGGCGGGGCGGATAAAATATAAAGGTTAGCGGAAGCCGCTCACAATAAAGCGGGGAGAGGGACTCCCGGCTTCAAAAAGGAGAAAGACTATGGCAAAGGAAAAGAAGGTTGAACAGATAACCGATATGGAGCAGGATTTTGCCCAGTGGTTTACCGACGTATGCACCAAGGCGGAGCTTGTCGATTACTCCGGGGTAAAGGGACTTTTCATTCTGCGCCCTTACGGTTACGCCATTTGGGAGAATATTCAGAAGGAGCTTGACGGGATGTTTAAGGCATACGGTCACGAGAACGTGTCCATGCCCATGCTCATCCCCGAAAGCCTGCTGCAGAAGGAAAAGGATCACGTCGAGGGCTTTGCGCCGGAGTGCGCATGGGTCACGGTCGGCGGCAGCGAGGAGCTGCCGGAGCGCCTGTGCATCCGCCCCACCTCCGAGACGCTGTTCTGCGACCATTGGAGCCACATCGTTCATTCGTGGCGTGACCTGCCCATGCTGTACAATCAGTGGTGCAGCGTTCTGCGTTGGGAAAAGACCACCCGTCCCTTCCTCCGTGGCAGGGAATTTCTGTGGCAGGAGGGTCATACCCTCCACGCTACCGAGGAGGAGGCACGAAAGGAAACGCTCCAGCAGCTTGAGGTCTACGCCGAGCTGTGCGAGAAGTACCTCGCAATGCCCGTCATCCGGGGCAACAAGACCGAGAAGGAGAAGTTTGCCGGAGCGGTCAACACCTACACCATCGAGTGCATGATGCACGACCACAAGGCGCTGCAGTCCGGCACCAGCCACTACTTCGGCACCGGCTTTGCGGAGCAGTTCGGCATCACCTTTACCGATAAGGACAACAAACTCAAGTACCCGCACCAGACCTCGTGGGGTCTGTCCACTCGCATCATCGGCGGCGTCATCATGACCCACGGCGACAACAACGGTCTCGTGTTGCCTCCGAGGATCGCACCCGTGCAGGTCATCGTCGTTCCCGTCGCACAGCACAAGCCCGGCGTGACCGAGAAGGCGACCGAGCTTTACGAGGCGCTTTGCGCCCACGGCGTGCGCTGCAAGATCGACCTGAGCGACAACAGCCTCGGCTGGAAGTGCGCCCAGTACGAGATGAAGGGCGTTCCCCTGCGCATCGAGCTTGGACCCCGTGACATCGAAAACGGCGTCTGCGTTGCGGTGCGCCGCGACAACGGCGAGAAGCTCAGCGTTAAGATCGACGAGCTTTGCGACAGGATCGACGGTCTGCTTGACGACGTTCAGCAGGGTCTTTTCGACAAGGCGAAGAAGAATCTCGACAGCCACATTTTCGAGGCTCACTCTCTCGAAGAGGCGAAGCGTCTCCAGTCGGAAAACGGCGGTTTTATAAAGACGATGTGGTGCGGCGAGCTTGCGTGCGAGCTGAAGATGAAGGAGGAGGCGGGAATGTCGAGCCGCTGCATCCCCTTCGAGCAGGAGGACCTCGGCGACATCTGCCCCATCTGCGGCAAGAAGGCAAAGCACATGATCTACTGGGGCGTAGCGTACTGAGTTTTATACCGATAATAAAAACGGAGCAGTTGTTCAAAACAACTGCTCCGTTTTTTACTCCTCCGGGACGAGGGGGAGGGTGATCGTCTTTACTCTTGCGTCGGCGTTTGTGCCGTCGCCTTCAACAAATTCGACCGAAAGCGAGGCTCCGTCCTCGCTCAGCTCTGCGGCGGTCACGCAGATGCGCCACGAATCGCTCTCGACCGGAGTCTCAAAATGATAACCCGACTCGTCGAAGATGCTGCGCACGACCATGATGTGTCCGTTGTCGTAGGCGTTGTAGGCGACCAACTCGCCGTCGCTCCAAAATGCGTTCATAAACGATTCGGAGGCCTTGCCGCTCTTGAGGTCGTAGTACCTTGCCCAACTGCGCCCGTCGTCGGTGAAGCGGATGCCGACTAAAGTGTCGCTCACCTGCGAGACCTTGGGTGTTTCGGCGCAGAAGGCGCTTTCTATCGGCTTGCCGTCGAGGTCAAAGACCGTGTAGCGGTACTTGACGTTTTCGCCGCTGATCACCGCCTCAACGATAAAAGCGTCGGTCGAGGCAAGCGTGCGAACGCTCTCGCCGCCGTCGCCTTCGGTCTGAGTGGGAGGCTCTGCGCCCTGCGTACAGGCGCAAAGCAAAAGGACGCACAAAAGCAGCGGAGCAATAAGCTTTTTCATTCGTTTACCTTCCTTTCATATCGCATGAAGCGGTAGCCGACGCCGTTTTCCTCAAGCGGCGCTCCGGCGTCCGCAAGGTACCAGTCCCCGCTATCGTCGAGTGCGGGAAAGTATGCGTCGGACTTCGGCGCAAGCTCTATTTTAGTCACAAACACACGGTCTATATACGGGAAAAACTCACGGAACACGCTCGCCCCGCCCAAAACGACGCAGTCGCCGTTTCCGATAAGCTCCAGTGCATCGGCGACGCCGTGGACGACCTCGGCTCCGGGGATCTCGATGCTCTGACGGGTGACGACGATATTGCGGCGACCCTTGAGCGGTCTGCCGCCGGGGAAGTCCTCAAGCGTCCTGCGTCCGACAAGCACGGTCCTGCCCCGTGTCAGCTCGACAAAGTGCGCCCTGTCCGCCTTGATGACGACGGGCTGCGTTCCCTCAAAGCCGATGCCCCAGTCACTGTAGACCGCAACTATCGCATCCATGCTCTCACCTCACAGCGCAACGGGGATCTTGCCCGAAAAGTCCGAGTATTCATAGCCCTCGACCTTGAAGCTGTCCCTCGTGAATTTGTAAAAATCGGTGACACCGGGGTCAATGACGAGCTTCGGTGCGGGCTTCGGCTCGTTTGCGATTATCTCCTCGATCATGGGAACGTGGCGGTCGTAGATGTGCGCATCGGCGATGACGTGGACAAACTCGCCGGGCTTTAAGCCCGACACCTGCGCCATCATGCAGGTCAGCACGGAATACTGCACGACGTTCCAGTTGTTCGCCGCCAGCATATCCTGCGAGCGCTGATTTAAGATCGCATTGAGCCTGTCCCCCGTGACGTTGAAGGTCATGGAGTATGCGCAGGGGTAAAGCGCCATTTCGCTCAGATCGGCGTGGTTATATATGTTCGTGATGATCCTGCGTGAAGCCGGGTTGTGCTTTAGATCCCAAAGCACTCGGTCAACCTGATCCATATCGCCCTCTTTGTAGTGGTGCTTCACGCCGAGCTGATAGCCGTAGGCCTTGCCGATGCTGCCGTTTTCGTCCGCCCAGGCGTCCCACACACGGGTGCGAAGCTCGTTTACGTTGTTGCTCTTTGCCTGCCATATCCACAGAAGCTCATCAATGGCGCTCTTCCAGAAGGTGCGGCGTATGGTGAGGATGGGGAACTCCTCGGAGAGGTCGTAGCGGTTTACGATGCCGAATCTTTTCACCGTATGCGCCGGTGTGCCGTCCTCCCAGCGGGGACGCACTTGAAGCTCCGTGTCCCATGTCCCGTTGTCGAGAATGTCTCTGCAATTTGCAATGAAAATTTCGTCCGCTCTGCTCATGGTTTTCCCTCCCGTGCAAAATCACTTACATTTATATCACATAAACAGGCACCGTGTAAATAGCTGCGGAATAGGATGTTTTGCGTTAAACCGACGAGGGCGTGACTCCCGTCGGCTTTAAAAGGAGGTGAGGCTTATGAATTACGTTCTCATAGGCGGCGACGCAAGGATGCAGAGCCTGTACCGCCGCCTTAAAAGAGACGGCGAGAGCGTTTTCTGCTATGCAATGGAAACGGCGCCGCTGCCGGACGAAGCAAAATGCACGGAGCTTCCCAAGAGTGCCGACGTCTACGTTCTGCCGCTGCCGTCCGAGAAGCGGCGGGGGCATATAAACGCACCGTTTTGCCCCTCGCCGCCGGAGACGGCACGGCTCTTTGCCGAGCTGCCGCAGGGTGCGCTCGTCTGCGGCGGCAAGGTGAGTGCGGAAATGCGTGAGACGGCTGCAAGGCTCGGCTTACGCCTGTACGACTGTATGCTGCTGCCCGACTTCGTCGTCGGCAATGCGGCGATAACCGCCGAGGCTGCGGTGTCGCTGCTCATGGAGGCGACGCCCGACTGCGTTGCGGGCAAGCGCATACTCGTCCTCGGCAGGGGACGCATAGGAAAGCTCCTCGGCGAAAAGCTGCGGGCGCTCGGCGCCGAGGTGTGGGTCATGTCGGGAAACCCCGAAGCGGCGGCGCTCGCTCGTGCGCTCGGCTTCGGCGTGCTGCCGAAGGGCGGCGACACGTCGGGCTTTTACATGGCGGTGAACACCGCTCCGGCGATGACGCTCTCTCCCTCTCAGCAGCGGGGATTTGACGCAGGCTGCGTGCTTTTGGAGCTTGCCTCCGCACCGGGCTTTGACCCCGACGAGACGGCGCACTGCCGGCTCATAAACGCACCGGGGCTGCCGGGGAAGTATGCGCCCGACGCCTGCGGCGAGCTGCTGCGCAATGCGGTAAATTTGATCGTAAAGGAGCATATGCAATGAACAAAAAGCGTTTGGGGGTAGCCCTTTGCGGCTCCTACTGCACATACGGAAAGCTCTTTCCCGCACTGGAAGGGCTTGCGGAGGAATACGAGCTTGTGCCGATAATGAGCGACACCGCCGCCGAAACGGATAGCCGCTTCGGTACGGCGGCGGAGCATCGCTCAAGGCTCTCGGAGTTGTGTAAGGCGGCTCCCGTGACAGACATCGTTTCGGCAGAGCCCTTGGGTCCCGCCCTGCCGATGGACGCACTTTTGATCGCACCCTGCACCGGAAACACGATGGCAAAGCTTGCGCACGGGATAAGCGATTCCTCGGTCACGATGGCGGCGAAGGCGCACCTGCGAAACAACAAGCCCGTCGTTGTTGCGTTTTCCACGAACGACGGGCTGTCCGGCTCGCTTAAAAACATAGCGGAGCTGTTAAATCGCAAGAACTACTACTTTGTGCCGTTTCGTCAGGATTCGCCGGAGGCAAAGCCCAATTCGCTCGCCTCGGACTTTTCGCTCATCCCGCAGACGATCGCCGAGGCGCTCAAGGGTCATCAGCTCCAGCCCCTCGTCCTCGGCGCTCTCTGACATACCACCGCCTCGCCCTGCGGTGTGGGGGTTGGGACGCAGCTCTTCAGACAAGCAAAAAGCTCGGCAATATTTTGCATATTGCCGAGCTTTTTATAAAATATGTGAAATATGTGCGGGAAAGGTCCGCTTAAAATTGTCCAATTTCGCCTTTTGGCGGTGCTTTTTTGCGTGCCGGTATTCAGATACGGAATCAATCTTCGTCGATGTATTCTAAAACGTCCTCGATGCGGCAGTGCAGCAGGGCGCAGATCTGATTTAGGGTATGGGTCGAGACGTCGTGACCACGCTTCATGGCGTAGTAATTCGACATGGGAAAGCCGAGCTTACCGAGACGGTACGAGCTTATACCCTTTTCCTTCATCGTTCTAAACAGCGGCTCGTAGCTTATCATGCGCAGCACCCCCTCTCCGTCAAGTATAAACAATATGTGCGGATTATAATATATACGACAAATCGAATACAAATCGCTTCGGTGCAAAAATTTGAAATGCGCTATGATTAGACAGGTTTTGCACAAGATGTAGTGTATGTTTCGTAGTGTGGCCACAAAATGCACTAAAGAAACGGAGGGATTTTTATGCAGGCTGTAAAGCGGAGAGCGGGCATCCGTCACGGCGGCGTTCTGAGCGTCCCCGTCGACGACATCAGCCCCAATCCGGTGCAGCCGAGAAAGGTCTTTAGGGACGCCGATCTTATGGAGCTGTCGTGCAGCATCGCCGAGTACGGCATACTGAACCCGCTCACCGTGAGACTGCGCAACGGCAGATACGAGCTTGTCGCAGGCGAACGCAGACTGCGGGCGGCAAAGCTTGCGGGACTGAGCGAGGTCCCGTGCATACTGCTTGACGTGGGGCTTGAGGAAGCGAGCCTGCTTGCGCTCATCGAAAATCTGCAAAGGCGGGATCTCGACTTCATCGAGGAAGCGGGCGGCATAAGCCAGCTCATCCGAATGTTCGGCATGAGTCAGGAGGAGGCGGCACGCAGGCTCGGAAAATCGCAGTCGGCGGTCGCAAACAAGCTCCGGCTCCTGCGTCTGCCGCAGGACGTTTTGGACTCGCTGCGAAGCAACGGTCTCACGGAGCGCCACGGCAGAGCGCTGCTGCGTCTCGACAGCGCCGACAAGCAGCGTGACGCACTTGAGCAGATAATCCGACGGGACATGACGGTCGCAATGACCGACAGCTACATAGACGCATTGCTTGAGGCGGAAAAGGAGCAGGAGAAGTCCGAGCAGAAGCGGACGTTCATAATGAAGGACGTCCGTGTGTTTATGAACACGATACTGCACGGGCTTGATCTGATGAAGCAGGGCGGCATAGCCGCAGGCATGAAGCGTCAGGAGACGGAAAACGAGCTGATACTGACGATCTCGATACCGAAGAACCGGGAGACGGCAGCGGCAAACGAAAACTGAATATCAAGGAAAAGCGGCAAAAACTGCCGCTTTTTCTGCGTTTTGCTTGACGGGGGAGTGCATAAAAGTTATACTAAAAAGGTCGGGCAGCACCCGCCTTTTTGCGTTTGGCATGAGCCGAACGAAGCCACACCACGGAGGAACATATGAGATACCCCTGCCTTGTCGCCGACCACGACGACACCGTCGTTGACAGCACTGCGACCGTTCATTTTCCCTGCTTTAAGCAGTACACGGCGGAGTTTTACCCTCACGCCGACTACACGCTTGAGCGCTACCTGAAGGAAAACTTCCACCCCGGCATAATCGAGCTGTTTCGCAGCATCGGCATGAGCGACGAGGATATGCTCCACGAGCAGCGCTACTGGAACGCATACGTCAAGGAGCATACGCCGCCGGTGTACCCCGGTATGCGTGAGATCCTGTGGCGGCATAAGCGGGAGGGCGGCGTTTTGTGCGTCGTGTCGCACTCGTACACGGAGAACATCCTGCGTGACTATCGGGAAAACGATCTGCCGGAGCCGGACATGATCTTCGGCTGGGAAAGCCCCGCCGAGGAGCGCAAGCCGAACCCCTACCCGCTGCAAAGGATAATGGAAAAGGGCGGCTTTTCGCCGTCGGAGCTTTTGGTGCTGGACGACTTAAAGCCCGGCTACGACATGGCGAGGAGCTGCGGCGTGGACTTTGCCGCCGTCGGCTGGTCGAACGACATCCCGGAGATCGAGGCGTTTATGCGCCATAACTGCGACTACTATTTCAAAACCGTGCCGGAGTTTGGTGAGTGGTTCTTCGGCGAGGACTTTTAAAGGACTGATAATATGGAAAAGCACATTACGAAAATCGTTCTGACGGGGGGACCCGCCGCAGGCAAGACCACGCTCATAAGCCGCATCCTCAAGGAGTTCAAGCAGGAGGACGGGTGGAGAGTCATCACCATCCCCGAAACGGCGACGGAGCTTATCTCCGGCTTCGGCATAAAGCCCTTCGGCGGCTGTATGTCGATGCTGAAGTTCCAGGACTTCGTCATCGCAGACCAGATCCACAAGGAGGAGCTGGCGCTCAAAGCCGCCGAGGTCGTGCCGGAGGAGAACGTTCTCATCATATACGACCGTGCGCTGATGGACGACAAGGCGTACATAAGCGACGAGGAGTTTGCCGAGACGCTGTACAGGTTCGGCGGCAGGACCGAGGAGCGGGTGCTTAAAGGCTACGACGCCGTGCTGCACCTCGTCACCTGCGCAAAGGGTGCGGAGTTTGCCTACAACCTCGGCAACGCCGCTCGCTCGGAGTCGCTCGACTACGCAAAGGAGATGGACGACCGCACGCTGCGTGCGTGGAGCGGGCATCACAACCTGCGCATCATCGACAACGCCATCAACTTCGAGGATAAGATAAACCGAGGCATCAAGGAGATATACCGCATCCTCGGTGAGCCGGAGCCGATGGTGAAAAAGCGCAAGTACCTTATCAATATGCCGCCGATGGAGTTGCTGTGCGACAAGTACAAGGCCCGCCCCTTCGACATGATGCAGACCTACCTGTGCGTGACGAATCCGAACATCGAGCGCCGTATACGGGAGCAGAAAAACGGCGACGACTACCTGTATTTCTACACCGAAAAGCACTTCATGCCGGACGGCACGAAGTGGGACACCGAGAAGCCCATCTCCGAGAAGAAGTACCGCCAGTACCTGTTGGAGGGCGACCCGGAGCTGAGTGCCGTGCATAAGACGAAGTACCGCTTCGTGTTCGGCGACTGCCGCTTTGAGATAGACGTGTACCCGTTTTGCACCGACAAGGCGGTGATGTTCCGCTACTCCGACAAGGAGGAGGCGTTCCTGCCGCCGGAGGTCGAGGTCATAAAGGAAGTCACCGGCGACCCGACGTATAAGAATAAGCAGCTTGCAATAAGGCAGGCGCTGTGAGGAGATATTATGGACAGAAAATATGCTGATTTTGCGGCGCAGGAGGCCGTGCGCCTGCTCGATATCGACAGCCCCACGGGCTACACCGAGGCGGCGGCAGAGTGGGTGAAAAACGAGTTTTCCGCCCTCGGCTTTGAAGCGCACACGACCGCAAAGGGCGGGGTACTGATAAGCCTCGGCGGTGAGGACGAAAGCGACGCCCTGCTGCTTGAGGCGCACACCGACACCCTCGGTGCGATGGTCGCGGAGATAAAAGACAGCGGCAGGCTTCGTCTCACGAACCTCGGCGGAATGCGTGCCGAGAACGCCGAGGCAGAGAATCTCAGGGTCCGCACCCGCAGCGGCAAGGTCTTTGAAGGCACCTGCCAGCTCGTGAACGCATCGGTCCACGTCAACGGCAGCTACGCCGACACCAAGCGCAGCTTCGACACGGTCGAGGCGGTCATCGACGAGGACGTGAAGTCGGCGGACGATGTCCGTGCGCTCGGCATTTCTGTCGGCGATATAGTGTGCTTTGAGCCTCGCACGAGGATAACGGAGTCGGGCTATATAAAGAGCCGCTTTTTGGACGATAAGCTTTCCGTGGGCGTACTTCTGGGTCTTGCGAAGTATCTGAGCGACACGCAGCGCCGTCCGCAGCGCCGCACCTACGTTCACGTCACGGTGTACGAGGAGGTCGGACACGGCGGAGCGGGCAGCGTTCCCGACGGCGTGACCGAGGCGATAAGCGTTGACATGGGCTGCGTCGGAGAGGGACTTTCCTGCACCGAAAAGCAGGTCTCGATCTGCGCCAAGGACTCCGGCGGACCGTACAGCTACGCACTGGTGTCACGGCTCATCGAGGCGGCAAAGTCCGCCGGCGCCGACTACGCCGTGGACGTGTACCCGCACTACGGCAGCGACGTCGAGGCGACGCTCTCCGCCGGCAGCGACATCCGCCACGGGCTCATAGGACCGGGCGTATACGCCTCTCACGGCTACGAACGCAGCCACCTCGACGGAGTATACAATACTCTCGCCCTCCTGACCTCCTTCTTAGGCGTCTGACGGGCTGATTCTTGCCCATACTGCGTTGAAGTCCTTGGAAATATAGAACATATTCCCTTCGGACTTCGCCTTGTCTGGACAAGAATCATCACCGTCAGACAAGCAGTGGGCTGATTTGCGCCCATATATCGTTAAAGCACACGGGAAATACAGAAAGTATTCCCTCGTGTGCTTTGCCTTGCCCGAGCAAAAAACCATTATCACACAAGAAATGGGGCGGATTTATTCCGCCATTACCGTAAAAACTTTTGAGAAAAGCCGGGGGAGTGCGGCTTTTCTCTTTTTTTATTCATTTTTGTGTGTTATAATCTACTCTGTATAGGAATCTAATCTCACAAGAAAGGCATTACTATGGGTCTACTTGATAAACTGTTCGGCAGCCATACCGAAAAGGAACTGAAAAAAATATATCCCATTGCGGATAAGATAGAGGCGTTGGAGCCGAAAATGCAGGCTCTTTCCGACGCAGAGCTTCGTGCAAAGACGGACGAATTCAAGGAGCGCTACAATGCGGGCGAGGAGCTTGACGACCTCCTGCCGGAGGCGTTTGCCGCCGTGCGTGAGGCGGCGTGGCGTGTCCTCGGAATGAAGCCCTTCAGGGTGCAGCTTATCGGCGGCATCGTCCTGCATCAGGGACGCATCGCCGAAATGAAGACCGGCGAAGGCAAGACCCTTGTCGCAGTCGCTCCGGCGTACCTAAACGCCATTGCGGGCAAGGGCGTTCACATCGTCACGGTCAACGACTACCTTGCCAGACGTGACAGCGAGTGGATGGGCAAGGTGCATCGCTTCATGGGTCTTGAGGTCGGACTTATCGTCCACGGGCTTTCGACCGAGGAGCGGCAGAAGGCGTACAACGCCGACATAACCTACGGCACCAACAACGAGATGGGCTTCGACTACCTGCGTGACAACATGGCGATATACAGGGAGCGCATGGTGCAGAGAGGTCACAGCTTCGCCATCGTGGACGAGGTGGACTCCATCCTCATCGACGAGGCGAGAACGCCGCTCATCATCTCCGGTCAGGGCGACGAAAGCACCGATCTGTACCGTCAGGCGAACGATTTCGTGAGCCGCCTCAAGAAGCTCGTTTACGCCAGCACCGACTCCAAGGAGGAGGAAGCGGAGGACATCGACGCCGACTACATCGTGGACGAAAAGGCCCGCACCGCAACGCTCACCGCAAGGGGCATCGCCAAGGCGGAGCGTGCGTTCAACCTTGAAAACTACTCCGACATCGAAAACTCCACCCTCACGCACCACATAAATCAGGCGCTCCGTGCGCACGGCATAATGAAGCGTGACATCGACTATGTCGTCAAGGACGGGGAGATACTTATCGTTGACGAGTTCACGGGACGTATCATGCTCGGCCGCCGCTACAGCGAGGGTCTGCATCAGGCGATCGAGGCGAAGGAACACGTTGACGTGCAGCGTGAGAACAAGACGCTTGCGACGATAACCTTCCAGAACTACTTCAGACTGTACGACAAGCTGTCCGGCATGACCGGTACCGCAGCCACCGAGGAGGAGGAATTTGCGGCGATATATCAGCTTGACATCGTTGAGATACCGACGAACAAGCCCGTTGCGAGGATAGACCACCCCGACGTGGTGTACAAGAACGAGACGGGCAAGAACCATGCGATAATAAATCAGATAATCGAGTGCCACGAGAAGGGGCAGCCCGTCCTCGTCGGCACCATCTCCATCGAAAAGAGCGAGTATCTGTCGGGACTTTTAAAGCGCAAGGGCATTGCTCACAACGTGCTGAACGCAAAGCACCACGAGAAGGAAGCGGAGATCGTCGCCCAGGCGGGCAAGCTCGGCGCCGTTACCATCGCCACCAACATGGCGGGCCGTGGTACCGACATCATGCTCGGCGGCAACGCAGAGTACCTTGCAAAGACCGACCTGCGCAAGGCGGGCTTTACGGACGAGGTCATCGCCGAGGCGACCGGCTTTGCCGACACCGACGACGAGGAGATCTTAAAGGCGAGGGAGATGTTCCGCAGCCGCATGGAGGCGCACAAGAGCGTCTGCTCCGCCGAAGCCGAAAAGGTCAGAGCGGCGGGGGGCTTATTCATCCTCGGCACCGAGCGCCACGAATCGAGACGAATCGACAATCAGCTCAGAGGCCGTTCCGGCCGTCAGGGCGACCCCGGCGAGAGCCGCTTCTTCCTTGCGATGACGGATGACGTCATGCGTCTTTTCGGCTCGGAGCGCATCATGGGTATGATGGAGACCCTCGGCGTGGACGACGATACGCCGCTTGACCACAAGATGCTGTCCGGTGCGATCGAGCAGGCGCAGAAGACCGTCGAGAGCCGCAACTTCCAGACGAGAAAGAGCGTTCTGGAGTACGACGACGTCATGAACCAGCAGCGCAACATCATATACGACGAGCGCCGCAAGGTGCTTGACGGAGAGGACCTGCGTGAGCATATAAACGGCATGATCCGTGAATTCATCACCGGCACGGTGAGCGACTCGCTCCACGGCGGCAGCGTCGAGAACGCAGAGCATCTTGCCGAGACGTTGGCCCCCTTCGAGAAGCTGTTCCTGCGCCGCGGCGAGCTAAGCATGGACTCCTTCAGCGGACGCATAAACAGCGAAAAGCTCAGCGATGCGCTGTACGAGATCGCACAGCGGGTCTACGACGAGCGTGAAAAGGAGTTCGGACTTGACCCGAACGGCGTTCCCGTCATGCGTGAGCTTGAGCGTGTCGTCATGCTGCGAGTCGTCGATGAATACTGGATGGACCACATCGACGCAATGGCGGAGCTTAAACGGGGCATCGGACTTCGGGGCTACGGCAACATAAAGCCCATCGACGCATACAAGCACGAGGGCTTCGATATGTTCGAGGCGATGATAAACGGCATCCGTGAGGAGACGGTGCGCCGCATCTACACGGTGCGTGTGCGCAAGGAAGCGCCCATACAGCGCCGTGCGGTCGCAAAGAACGCCGCCGCAAACGTCGGCGGTGAGCCGGTGAAGAAAAAGCCCGTCCGCAAGGTCGCAAAGCCGGGGCGCAACGATCCATGCCCCTGCGGAAAAATGAAGCCCGATGGCAGCCGCAGGCTCAAGTACAAGGAATGCTGCGGCAGAAACGAGTAAAATATGGCATTTATCGAAAATCGGGTCGGCGACTGCGTTTTTATGACGAGCAGTCTGCTGTCTTCCCGTCATATGTTCACAACGAGACTCGGCGGCGTGAGCGAGGGCGTGTATGAGTCGTGGAACCTCGGTGAAAATCGGGGCGACGACCTTGACTGCGTGCGTGAAAACTTCCGCAGAGCGGGTGCGCTCATGGGTACGGACGCCGACGGCTTTGTCATCACAAAGCAGGTACACGGCACCGAGGTGCGCATAGCGTCGGACGCCGACAGGCACACCGTCGGCGAGGCGGTACCCTACGCTGCGGACGGTCTCGTGACGGCTCGGAGCGGGCTTGCGCTCATGGTCTTTATTGCCGACTGCGTCCCCGTTTTATTGGAGGATGCGCAGGCGGGCGTCATAGCCGCCGTGCATTGCGGTTGGCGCAGCTCCGTGGGCGATATTTTGGGCGTTGCGGTCCGAAAGATGTGCGCTCTGGGCGCCAAGCCTTCACGCATATGTGCGGCGATCGGCGAGAGCATCGGAGCCTGCTGCTTCGAGACGGACGCCGACGTGCCGGAGGCGGTCGAAAACTACCTTTCCGGCGACACGGCGGGGCTTATCTTTCCTCAGCCCGACGGAAAGTTCAGGGTCGATCTTCGGGGAGCTAACCGCCGCCGGCTCCTGTCGTTGGGGCTGCGCCCCGAAAACATCGACGTGTCCGACGAATGCACAATGTGCAGTCGGCAAAAATACTGGTCGCACCGTGCGACGAACGGCGTTCGTGGGACGCAGGCTGCGACGATAATTCTCCCGTGAGGAACAGATATGAGAAAGATAAAAAGATACACGGCGCTGCTTTGCCTTGCCGCAATGCTGCTCCTGCTTTGCGGCTGCGGCGGTGCGGATACCTCCGACGACTACGTTGACGGCAAGAGCGCAGGTAAGAACCTCAGCCAAATGGCTGCGGCGGACGATGTGTTTTCCCTCAACTACAGCAGCGCATACAGCATGAATCCGCTTGTTGCGACGAACACGAACAATCAGCTCGTGTGCTGCCTCGTGTACGACAATATGCTTGAGCTGACGAACTCCTACAGCGTTGAGTACAACGTCATAACCGCCTACTCCAGCGCCGACGGCGGGCAGACATGGACCTTCAAGGTCGAGCCGGGCAGGAAGTTTCACGACGGCAGCGACGTCAGCGCATACGACGTCGCATACTCCATACAGTGCGCAAGAGGCTCCGACCGCTTCAGAGACAGACTGAGCTACGTTGCGGGCTGCTCCGCAAACGATGCGGAGACGCTGACGGTCACCCTTTCAAAGAAGAACATGATGTTCCCGATGCTGCTCACCATCCCCGTCATAAAGAGCGGGAGCTACGGCGAGAGCTACCCCATCGGGTCGGGACCCTACACCTACGCCTCCGATCACCTGTCGCTCGTTGCGTCCGAGCATTACCCCAACTACCGTGCGCTCCCGCTGAAAACGGTCTACCTGAAGGAGTACACGGGCATCGACGACACGATCTCGGCGTTTCAGGATTCGTACATCGACGCCGTGCTGAACGACCCCACGGCGACCACGAACCTCGGCTACGGCAGCGCAAACGAGATAAGAGCCTACAACAGCACGAACCTGCACTACATCGGCTTCAACGTGCAGACGGGCATCTTCACCTACGACGCAATGCGCTTTGCGATGAATTACGCCTTCGACCGTGAGTACCTCGTCGAGCAGATGGGCGGCTACGGTATGGAAACGCCCTTCGTCGTGACCCCCGCCGCACCGTGGTACAGCAAGACGGCGGCGAAGGAGTTCGACTACGACCTCAACACGGTAAAGACCGTGTTTGCAAATCTCGGTCTTTCGGATTACGACGGCGACGGCTTCCTTGAGATGCGAAACGGTACGACGCTTGTAAAGACCGACATCAACTTTATCGTCTGCAACGCAAGCAGCATCAAGGTCAACATGGCGAGGCGCTTTGCGTCCGACATGGCGTCCATCGGCGTAAACGTGACGGTGGAGGAGCTGCCGTGGAGCGACTACAAGGCGAGAGTCGAGGCGGGCAACTACGATATGTATTACGCCGAGGTGCGCATGAACCCCGACTGCGACCCCTCGAAGCTCCTCGTGACGGGCGGCGGTTTAAACTATGCGCTCGTCTCTGATCAGAGGGTCGAGGAGGCGATAGCCCTGTTTTTGCAGTCGGACGAGGACGGAAGGGCGGATGCCGCCGTCAATATGTGCAACGTCATCGCAACGACGGCGTACATCGTTCCGCTGTGCTATGAGCGGCACCAACTCGTAAGTCACAGGGGCGTTATCGAGGGCATAAAGGCCTGCGAAAATAACCCCTTTTACGATATGAAAAGCTGGACGGTCAACCTGAAAACCAAGGAAAACTGAAAGGCACACCCCGGCGCCGATGCCCGAAGGCCGAGTCGGACACGGTAAAATTTTCGGCAGAACGGAGAAACAGAAATGACTGACATTGAGCTTCTGACCATTGCGAAAAAGGCTTCCGAGAAATCCTATTCACCGTATTCCAAATTTGCCGTCGGCGCTGCGCTTGAGTGCAAGGGCGGACTGGTGTTCACCGGCTGCAATATCGAAAACGGCGCTCTGGGCGACACCATCTGTGCCGAGCGTACCGCCTGCGTCAAGGCGGTGAGCGAGGGCTACACCGAGTTTGTGCGCATAGCGATCTACGCCGAGAGCGAGGGCTACTGTATGCCCTGCGGCTCCTGCCGGCAGTTCCTGTCGGAGTTTGACCGTGAGGGCGAGATGGAGGTGCTTTGCGCAAAGGCGGGGGGCAGGTATGTGAGCCACAGGCTCAAGGAGCTTCTGCCCTATACCTTCAACTACTGAGCCTATGGAGACAGATCAGCTCAGGGTTTTTCTTGCCGTTGCGGAAAGCGGCAGCTTCACCGAGGCTGCGCACCGGATGTTCCTCAGCCACTCGACGATAAGCCGCAGGATCTCCTCGCTTGAGGAGGAAACGGGCGTTTTGCTGTTTGAGCGGGGCAACGCCGTCCACGGGCTTACGCCTGCGGGCAAGGCGCTTTTGCCTCTGGCGGAGAAGATCGTCGCACTGTCGGACGAGGCGGAGGCTATGCTGCGCTCGATGCCGAAGGGCAATGTCGGGGAATAGGACAACTGCGGGCCCGCATATGCTTTCTCCGAAGCGGATGCTTCGGGGAGGGTCATATGATAAGCTATTTTTCGGAGCTGCGATACAAGGAGGTCATCGACATACACACGGGGCAGCGCCTCGGTTATGTCTGCGACGCCGAGTTTGACGACGCCGAGGGGCGCATAGTGTCCCTGATAACGCCGGGCAGACCCAAATTTTTCGGACTTTTCGGCAGGGAGGACGACTATGTTCTGCCGTGGAAGTGTATAGTGCGCATGGGTGCGGATATAATTCTTGTGGAAACGCAGGAGGATGCGCCCCGGCGCAAGCGTGAAAAACGCAAATTATTTTGAAAATACCGCAAAAAAGTATTGAAATTGCGGGCAAATTCTGTTATTATATCAAGGCATTTCGCACGGGGGCGGACTTCTTCTCATGTGGCTACGGCTTGGGAGGAGGGGTGAAGCTCCCGGAGGAAAAAACAAAAATACGGAGGAAAATCAAATGTCAGTAGTATCCATGAAGCAGCTGCTGGAAGCCGGTGTCCACTTCGGTCACCAGACCCGCCGCTGGAACCCCAAAATGGCAGAGTACATTTACTGCGAGCGCAACGGTATCTACATCATCGACCTGCAGAAGACCGTTAAGAAGCTGGAGGAGGCTTACAGCTTCGTCCGCGACGTCGCAGCAAACGGACAGAGCATCCTTTTCGTCGGCACCAAGAAGCAGGCTGCCGAGGCCGTTAAGGAAGAGGCTTCCCGTGTAGGTATGTACTACGTCAACGCACGTTGGCTGGGCGGCATGCTCACCAACTTCAAGACCATGCGCACCCGTATCGACCGTCTTGCACAGCTCAAGAAGATGCAGGAGGACGGCACCTTTGATATGCTTCCCAAGAAGGAAGTCATCAAGCTCATGGGCGAGATGGACAAGCTCGAGAAGTATCTCGGCGGTGTCAAGGAAATGAAGAGACTCCCCGGCGCAATGTTCGTCGTTGACCCCCGCAAGGAGCACAACGCAATTGCCGAGGCCCGCAAGCTGCACATCCCCATCGTTGCGATCGTTGACACCAACTGCGATCCCGACGAGGTCGATTACGTTATCCCCGCAAACGACGACGCTATCCGTGCTATCCGCCTCATTGCGGCTACCATGGCAAACGCCGTTCAGGAAGGCCGTCAGGGCGCCGATGCAGAGGTCGAGGAAACCGTGACCGAAGCCGAGGCCGAGAAGGTCGAAGAGGAATAATTCAAATTAAAATAAGGGAGCCTTATATAAGCTCCCTTTTTCAAATCATCAATACAGGAGGATAATGTTATGGCATTTACCGCACAGGACGTAAAGACCCTTCGTGAAATGACCAACGTCGGCATGATGGACTGCAAGAAGGCACTCACCGAGACCGACGGCGATATGGATAAGGCAGTTGAATGGCTCCGTGAAAAGGGCCTTGCAAAGGCAGCAAAGAAGGCCGGACGCATCGCAGCCGAAGGCATGGCATATGCGACCGTTTGCTCCGAATGCGGCGCCGGCGTAGTCGTCGAAGTCAACTCCGAGACCGACTTTGCCGCAAAGAGCGACGTTTTCGTTCAGTTCGTTAAGGACATCGCACACTGCGTACTGGTAAACGACCCCGCCGACGTGGACGCTCTCATGGCGTGCAAGTACCCCGGCAGCGAGCTTACCGTTGCAGAGACCATGCCCGAGAAGGTCATGGTCATCGGCGAGAATCTTCAGATCCGCCGCTTCCGCCGCTATGGCGAGAACACCTCCGTGGCATACGTTCACGCAGGCGGCAAGATCGGCGTTCTCGTAAACCTCGCAGTTGAGGGCGGCATCGACGCCACTGCGATCGGCAAGGACGTTGCGATGCAGATCGCAGCTCTCAATCCCCGTTTCTGGGACAAGAGCCAGGTCACTCCCGAAGTCCTCGAGGAGGAGAAGAAGGTCGCACTCGCACTCATGGACAACGATCCCAAGATGGCAAGCAAGCCCCAGGCAGTCAAGGAAAAGGTCGTCATGGGCAAGCTCAACAAGTTCTATGAGGAGAACTGCCTGCTCCAGCAGCCCTTCGTTAAGGACGGCTCCATGAGCGTTGAGAAGTACATGGCTTCCGCAGCCAAGGCTCTCGGCGGTTCCGTCAAGTTCGTCGATGCAGTCCGCTTTGAAAAGGGCGAGGGCATCGAGAAGAAGCAGGAGGACTTCGCAGCAGAGGTCGCCGCTCAGATGAACATGGGCAAGTAATTTAAAATAAAAAAGCAGGAGGCATTGCCTCCTGCTTTTTTTATTCGCTTCGCTCGATATTGCGGACGTTTTTTTCAAACTTGCTGCGGGGCCCCATGACCTCTCTTCCGCAGCCGAGGCAGCGGAGCTTAAAATCCGCACCTATCCTCAGCACCTCCCAACGCTTTTCGCCGCAGGGGTGCTGCTTTTTCATGGTCAAAATATCGCCGACATGAATGTCCATACTCAGCCCTCACTTTTTTATCCTGTCCCAATACGCCTTTGCCGCCTGCTCGGTCTTGTTGTCGCCGTACTCGTAGTAACGAGCGTTTTTGAGAACGTCGGGCAGGTACTGCTGCCGCACCCAGTGACCGGGGAAGTCGTGCGGGTACTTGTAGCCCTGCTCACGCTCAAAGCCCGTGCCGTCTGCGTGGACGTTCTGAAGCTCCCTCGGCACGGGTCCGAGCCGACCGGCACGAACGTCGCTCACAGCGGCATCTATCGCCATGACGGCGCTGTTTGACTTCGGAGCGGTGGCGAGCAGTATCGCCGCCTCCGCAAGCGGAAGCCTTGCCTCCGGCAGACCGAGCTGCATTGCGGAATCGACGCACGCCTTGACGATGGGCACCGCCATGGGGTAGGCAAGCCCTATATCCTCGCTCGCCGAGCAGAGCAGTCTGCGGCAGGCGCCGATGAGGTCGCCCGCCTCCAAAAGCTTTGCGAGATAGTGCAACGCTGCGTCGGGATCGGAGCCTCGCAGCGACTTCATCAGTGCGGAGAGGGAGTCGAAATGCTCGTCGCCGTCACGGTCGTAGCGCATGGCACTGCGCTGGGACACGTCGAGAGCGTCGGAGAGCGTGATGCGCAGAACGCCGTTTTCGGGTCTGCCTGCGGAAAACAGCAGCTCGACGGCGTTTATCGCCTTGCGCACGTCGCCGCCGCAGGCGGAGGCGATGCGGGCGGTGACGCCCGGCTCAAGCTCCGCTTTGAGGTTCGTGCGGCTCTCCATCAGCGACACCGCACGCAGCACCGCCTTCTCCGCCTCCTGCGCCGGAACGTGCTTAAACTCGAACACGGTGGAGCGGCTTAAAATAGCGTTAAACACGCAGAAGTAGGGGTTTTCGGTGGTCGATGCGATGAGCGTTATGCGCCCGTCCTCTATAAACTCCAGCAGCGACTGCTGCTGTTTTTTGTTGAAATACTGGATCTCGTCGAGGTACAGCAGCACACCGCCGGGCGCAAGCATCGTGTCAAGCTCGGCGATGATCTCCTTTATGTCGGCAATGCCGGCGGTGGTCGCATTGAGCTTACGCAGACTGCGGTTGGTGCGCTCTGCGATGATCCTTGCAACGGTGGTCTTGCCGGTGCCGGAGGGTCCGTAGAATATCATGTTCGGGATGCTGCCGCTTTCGATGATGCGGCGCAGAAGCCCGCCC
The DNA here is from genome assembly GCA_963610045.1 of Bacteroidaceae bacterium. GTDB lineage: Bacteria > Bacillota > Clostridia > Oscillospirales > Oscillospiraceae > F23-B02. Next base: position 12,602 of record CAVDMS010000010.1, on the reverse strand, counting down.
TCGGCGAGTATGTGCTTTTGTCCGACTACCTCGTCGAGGCTCATGGGTCGTATTTCGTCTGCAAGCGGTTTGTACATGGTTTTTCTCCGTTTTTTTGCAATGGAATTGTGTCGGTAACTGTGGTAAAATGAGTGCGATACTGCCGCACGGAGGTGTGCTATGCGTTCAAAGGAACAGATAAACGAGATCGTGCGCAGACTGGAGGAGGCTTACCCTCTTGCCGAGTGCGCACTGCAATATGAGAAGGATTACGAGCTGCTCTTTGCCGTCAGGCTGTCGGCTCAATGCACCGACGCACGGGTGAACATGGTGACCCCGGCGCTGTATGAGCGCTTCCCGACGCTTGAGAGCTTCGCCGAAGCGTCCGAGAGCGAGGTCGGGGAGTACATACACTCCTGCGGCTTCTTCCGCACGAAGGCGAAGGACATCGTCGAGTGCGCAAGGCTGCTCATTCGTGACTACGGCGGCAGGGTGCCGGACAGCATGGAGGAGCTGTTAAAGCTCCCCGGCGTCGGCAGAAAGACGGCAAACCTCATCCTCGGCGACGTTTACAATGACGCCGACGCCGTCGTCGTGGACACGCACTGCATCCGCATAACGAACAGGCTGGGGCTTGTGGACGGGCTTAAAGACCACGTGAAGATCGAGATGCGTCTGCGTGAGATACTGCCGAAGGGCAAGGCGTCCGACTTCTGCCACCGCATCGTTCTGCACGGCAGAGCGGTCTGCACCGCACGGAAGCCCGACTGCGAGGGCTGCACCCTGCGCTCGCTGTGCCTTACGGCGGAAGGCTCAGAGCCTTGAGTTTTTCTCGATGACGGCCGCAAGCGCCTGCTGCACCGCAGAGTCAAAGCCCAATTCACGGAGCTTCATAACGCCCTCAATCGTGGTGCCGCCGGGGGAGCAGACCCGATTCATCAGCGCCACGGGATGCTCGTCGGAGTTCATGCACATAAGCCCGCTGCCGACGACCGTCGCTGCGGCAAGCTCCTCCGACAGGCTGCGGGAAAAGCCCGCACGGACGCCCGCTTCGCTCAGAGCGTCGATGTACATGAGGACGAAAGCGCCCGACGAGCCGCCGATGGCGGAGAAGACGTCGAACTTGTCCTCCTCGATGCGGTAGACCTTGCCTACGGTGGAGAATATGCCGTCTGCGAGCGCAAGCTGCCGCTCCTCGGCGTTTTTGCCGCCGCAGAGCGCAGTCACCGACGCCTTGACCTTTGCGTTCAGGTTCGGCATGACACGCACGACGGCTGCGCCCTCGCACAGGCGCTCCTCGTACCAGTCGGTCGTCTTGCCCGCTGCGATGCTGATGACCGTCTTGTCCGGCGTTATGACCGGGGCGATCTCGCTTAAAACGTCCTCCATCGTCTGCGGCTTGACCGCAAGCACGATGACCTCGGCACGGCGGGCAAGCTCTGAGGCGCTCCGGCAGGGGATAAGCCCGTGCTTTTCCTTCAAAGCAAGGGTCTTTGCCTCGCTGCGGTTGTAGCCGAAAAGGTTGTCGTCCTTGAATTTTCCGCTGGCAGCCATGCCCTCAATGATGGCAGACGCCATGTTTCCGAGTCCTATAAAACCGTATTTCATACGCTTCCCGCCTTTCTTTGTTATAAAGACCATTTTACCACGCCGCAAGGAAAACGGCAAGCGGAGTATGCATTATTGCACATAAGGACGCCCGAAAGCGCCCCGCAGTCGGTGAAAATTTACGATTTTTTAAAAAACTATTGACTTTTCGGGCGTCGGCTTTATAATAGGTTGCAATTGAACAAGGCATGATAGAGGAGCGGTTTTCATCAGTAGTCCGAGTAAACGCCGGGAAGCGTCGGACGAAAGGGGACGCCGCCGAAGGGCTGTGTGCTTTCCCGGTCGCACGGTGCCTGGGCCGACGGAGAATATCCGGCGGACTGTCGCATTTTGCGGAGGGCTGTCAGACCGATTCCATATGGATATGGTGTTTTTGTGTCGTGAACAGTGTGCTCTGTTCATGGCATTTTTTATTTGGAGGGATCCATATGGAATTCACAAACACATTTTGGGCGCTCGTGCCGCCTATCGTTGCGATAGTGCTTGCGCTCATCACGAAGGAGACATTCAGCTCTCTGTTCGTGGGCATCATCGTCGGTGCGCTTCTTGCGACCGGGCTTAACCCCATCGCTGCGCTCGACACCCTGATAAACGACGGCTTTATCTCCGCCATCTCCGGCAATGCGGGCATCTTCATGTTCCTCGTCATTCTCGGCGTCATGGTCGCACTGGTAAACTCCACGGGCGCTGCCGCCGCCTTCGGCAGGTGGGCATCCCGCCGTGTAAAGACCAAGGTCGGCGCTCTGCTTGCGACCTTCGTCCTCGGCGTTCTGATATTCATCGACGACTACTTTAACTGCCTCACCGTCGGCTCCGTTATGCGTCCGGTGACGGATCTCAACCGTGTGTCGAGGGCAAAGCTTGCATACCTCATCGACTCCACCGCAGCTCCCGTCTGCATGATCGCACCCATCTCCTCGTGGGCGGCGGCGGTCTCCGGCGTTGCAAGGGACTTAAACGTTGACGGTATCCAACTCTTTATAAGCGCAATTCCCTTTAACTACTACTCGCTGCTGACCCTACTGTTCGTCGTAATGATAACCGTCCTCGGCTTTGACTACGGTCCCATGGCGGCCGCCGAGCTGAAGGCTCTGCGTGAGAACGACCTCGGCTCCCTCGGTCACGACAAGGCAGTCGAAAACAGCAAGGCGCATCTTTTGGACATGGTCATTCCCATAATCCTGCTCATCGTGTTCTGCGTCCTCGGTATGCTCTACGTCGGCGGCTTCTGGGATGCCGGCGCCGTCGATTCCACGAGCGGCAAGAGCATTTATCACAACCTGCCCCTGGCGTTCAGCAACACCGACGCATCCGTTGCGCTGCCTCTCGGCTCCATCGTTGCGCTGATCCTCTCGATGATCTACCTGCTCATCCGCCGCACCACCGGCTTTAAGGACACCATGGGCTGCATCGCAAAGGGCTTCGAGGCAATGGTCCCCGCAATACTCATCCTCACCTTTGCGGTCACGCTGAAGAACATGACCGGACTCCTCGGCGCAGACGTGTACGTCGGCGGCGTCATGGAGGGCGCAGCGGAGGGTCTGTACAAGATGCTTCCCGCGATCATCTTCCTCGTCGGCTGCGGACTGGCGTTCGCCACCGGCACGAGCTGGGGTACCTTCAGCATACTCATCCCCATCGTGATGCCCATCTTCAGCGGCAGCGACTCTACGCTGCTCATCATCGGCATCTCCGCCTGCCTTGCGGGTGCGGTCTGCGGCGACCACTGCTCCCCCATCTCCGACACCACCATCATGGCGTCGGCGGGCGCAAACTGCGACCACATCCAGCACGTCCGCACGCAGCTTCCCTATGCCGTGACCGTTGCTGCGATCTCGTTTGTAAACTACATCATCGTCGGCTTCGTGCAGAACGCATGGATCGGCCTCGCCACCGGCGCTGTGCTCACCGTTGCGGTGCTGTTCGCCATAAAGGCAACCGTCGGCAAAAAGACCGTGTAACAAAAGCGGAATATATATGTCACCCCTCGACGGTACACCGTGCCGCCGAGGGGTTTTTCTTGCGCAGGGGGGAAAGCTGTGATATTATGAGCAAAAAGGAGGTTTTCGCCATGAAGGTTTTGCTGATCAACGGCAGCCCGGACAGGGAGGGCTGCACCTACACCGCTCTCTGCGAGGTGGAAAAAACACTCCGAGCCGAGGGCATCGACACCGAGATATTCCACATCGGGGTCGAACCGCTCCCCGGATGCAGCGGCTGCTGCGGCTGCGAGGGGCAGGGACGCTGCATCTTCGACGATGCGGTGAACGAGGCTCTTGAAAAGGCCGAGACCGCCGACGCTTATGTGTTCGGCTCGCCCGTGCATTACGCCGGGATTGCAGGCGACATGAAGTCGTTTATGGACAGGTTCTTCTGGGCGGGCGATCACACGCTCAAGCCTGCCGCCGCCGTCGTGTCCTGCCGCCGTGCGGGTGCGACCGCAACGTTGGACGGGCTTAACAAGTACATGACGATCGCACAGATGCCCGTCGTGTCCTCCGGCTACTGGAACATGGTCCACGGGAACACGCCCGACGAGGTGCGTCAGGACCTTGAGGGAATGCAGGTGATGCGCACCCTCGGCCGCAACATGGCGTGGCTTTTAAAATCCATCGAAGCGGGGCGCAATGCGGGACTGCCGCTCCCCGAACGGGAAAAGCGCATCGCAACGAATTTCATAAGATAAACAACTGCGCAGTTTATATTGCAGCAAGGAGAGAGAAAAATGGAAAAAGCAAAAGTGATGCTTATTGCGTTCTACAACAAGAAAGCCTTGGGAGTACGCTATCTCGAAGGTGCGCTTCTGCGGGACGGTCACTCCGTTTCCACGGTGTTCTACAAGGACTTCAACAGCCTTCATCCGCAGCCCACAACGCAAACGGAGCTGGATCTTCTCAAAGCCCGGATCGAGGATTACGCTCCGGATATGATCTGCCTGTCCGTAATGAGCTCCATGTACCTCGATACGATAAATGAGGTCGTAGAAATGCTTCGCAGCAATTTCACGGCGCCGATCGTCTGCGGCGGTGCATTTGCGACCATGTTCCCCGAATATTTCCTGAACCGAGGCGTGCAGTTTGTCATCCGCAGCGACGGTGAGTTTCCGATTTGCCGGCTTGCGAACGCTCTCGTGAACGGGACGGACTATGAGGAGATATCCGGCCTGTGCTTTATGAAGGACGGAGAGCCGGTTTTAAATGAGATCGCCGGACTGCTCAACGAGATAGACGGATACGGTATTCCCGTCATAAACAGCCTTGATTCCTGCTTTATAGAGCATGATACGATAAGATACGGCGACCCGCAGCTCGACACCCGCAGCTACGAGGTCATTGCATCCAGAGGCTGTCCCTTTACCTGCTCCTACTGCTGCTGCTGCAATCTCAGAAAGCTGCTGCCGAAGGGAATAAAGGGCGTGCGCACCCGCTCCGTGGAGAGCGTTATCGAGGAGCTTATCGAGGCAAAGAAGCAGTGCAAGCACATAGCGTTCGTCCATTTTTACGACGAGATATTCCCCAACCTGCCGGGATGGGTCGATAAATTCGTGGTCGAGTACAAGAAGCATATCAACCTGCCCTTTACCATTTGGACTCATCCGAAAATGGTCGATGCGGAGGTTTTGGATAAGCTCGTACAGGTCGGCTTGACCGAGGTCATCATGGGTATTCAGTCCGGCTCGGATCATATTCGCAAGGACATATTCCACCGCTATGAAACGCAGGAGGACATTGTTGAGGCGACGAGGATCATTCGTGCGTCCGGGGTGTTCTGGTGTACCTACGACTTCATGCTTCAGCACCCCTTTGAGACCATTGAGGATCTGAAGGACAGCTATTGGCTCGCCAAAAAGATGTACGGTCCCTACGAGCTGCAGCTGCACGGCTTAAACTTCCTTCCGGGAACGGACATCATTCAAATGGCGATAGACGCAGGCTTTTACACCAAGGAGGAAATGGATGCCGTCATGTTTGCTCCGATGGCAACGCAGTTCGGAGCGTATTGGCAGAGGGAGACCTCCAGAGAGAGCGATCTGTGGTACAAGATGCTGTACTGCCTCCAGTTTAAATTCGCTCGCAAGCGGGTGGAGACGTTTGAGGACGATCCCCTTGCGCACGGCGAGGAGATCGACTCGCTTTATGAGAAATGCAGAAAGCGCAGCAAAAAGCGCTACCTTTACAAGAAAGCAAGGATCGTGCTGAAAAAGTACAAGCAGTCCGTGCTCGGTTAAGTAATAAGAAGAATAAGAAGCAGGAAGCTGTGCTTCCTGCTTCTTATTATTTTCCGTTATTTGTATCGCTCATTTTTGCAGCAGTCTTTCGGCAAGGCGCTTTATGAGGCGCTGATCCTCGCAGCTAAGCTGCGACACAAGCTCGGAAAGCTCACGGCTGAGCTTCGGGTCCTCAACGCCCTCGCTGAAAAACTCGGCAGGCGTTATGCCGAAGTAGTCGCAGATGGCAAACAGCTCCGTCACCGAAGGCAGGCTCTTGCCGGAGGAGATGTTGTTGATATAGCCCCGGCTGTGACCGAGGTCGTAGCTCATTTTATATTCGGAAACGCCCTTCTTCATTCTCAGGCTCGTAATGCGCTCACACACGAATGCGTTGTTCATTTTATCAGCTCCTTTTATGGAGAGCATAACCGAAGAACATTAGCAAACATTCAACGCAAAAATGTTTTTCTTCTTGAATAGCACTCTGAAATATGCTATTATCGTTTTTGGATGGGCTAAATTAGCCAAATAAGCGTTTTAGAGATGATTAAACAAAGGAGAAAAGAAATGAGCAAAAGCACAAAAGTTATATTAGCCATAGTGGTAGTAGTTGCGCTGATCTTAATATTCGACCCCTTCGGCGGCAGCGACATCGAGGGCGAGTGGGAAGCGACCGTTTTGAGAACGGAAAACGGTTCCACAAAATCCTATAATGCGTTGGACCCTTTGAGTCTGGTTTTCTATGATGACGGTACGGGAGACAAAATCGTATACGCAGGGATTCGCTCGTTCTCATACAAATGCCACGGGGACACGCTCGTTATCGACGGTGAAGAGCTTCAGTATGAAATAAAGGGAGACATATTAAAAATCACCGATGACGAGGGGACCACACTCACCCTCAGACGCAAGTGATCGGCACAGCGGGGAATCGTAAATGAAGAAATACATACCGCTTTTGCTTCTTGCAATAAGCATTGCCCTGATTTTCTGCGCCTGCGGTGCATCCGATTCCGGCATCTCGGACAGCGAGATCAAAAGAGACATTTTGAGTCATAACAAGTACATAGAGGACATGGGGCTTTCCGTGAGCGACATGAGGATCGTTTCGTCCGAGAAAAAGGACAAATTGGATCTGTACATTTGCGAGGTGGAATACACTGCGGAGAACTCGACGCTTGTCTACAAGGGAAGAATGACGCTTTCCTACATGAAGACGGACAACGGTTGGACGCTTAAAAAGTGGGAAAACGAGGAGATCAGCGTAGGTCCCAAGGGCGACTGCGATGAGAGCATACCCATTGAGTATATGCGAGCCGAATATGCACGCATAAACGATAAGAACAAGACGGACAATGCCGGGATAGATTACGAATTCGAGCTTACCTCTGACCTGACCGGAGTCTCGTCGGAGGAAGGGAAGAGCAAAGAGCATAGCTTTACGTTTATCGTCAACGGTCGTGAAAACAAAATATGCACATGGAAAGACAGCTGGAGCATAGACTGCGTCTTTGACGAGGACGACGGATGGATCGTTGAATACGCCGCAAGAGAACGTCTGAGCGAAACTTGGGACATCTGCGGCACTTACACGCTCAGTAACGACAAGCTTGATTCCGTGCTGGAAATCACGTCCTTTGAGATCGACCCGTCGACGAGAACGGCTACGATCACCTACTCGTGGCAGTTCACCTCGCACGTTGACACCCGGTCTGCCGAAAAGGACGTTACATATCATTCGGACGGACCCGAAACGGTTGTGGGAAGGCTTTCTTCGGACGAGAAATACATGGTCCTTGACGGCAATCTTGCAAGGATATACATCTGCGGAAAATACTCTTCGTGGGATGTAAAAGGGGAGAATGCCGATAATTTGGGCGTATTTCTCGATGCATACGAATTGGGCGACTATTGGATGTATAATAAATAACTTCTAAGCAACACAAAAAAGCAGGAAGCGCCGCTTCCTGCCGAGAGATAATATAAAGGAGAAAGAAATGAGCAAAGGCACTAAAGTTATATTAGCCATAGTGGTGGTAGTTGCGCTGATATTAATATTCGACCCCTTCGGCAGCAAAGGCATTGAGGGCGAGTGGAAGCTTGTATCCGTGGAAACGGGAAGAGAATCATACGACGCCTCGTCTAGGGATATGAGCCTCATTTTTGATGACGACGGGACTGTGACCATGGTGGGAATGGACTCCGATGACTCGACGAGCGATTATTCATACGATGGGGACACACTGGTAATCGACGGAGAAGAGATCAATTGCACAATAAACGGCGATACCATGACATTGGAGGCAAGACTTCGCACGGGTGAGGACATGACAATGATCTTTGAGCGCAAATAACTTCTCAGCAACACAAAAAGCAGGAAGCGGTGCTTCCTGCTTTTTTGTGTTTATTTACTCCTGCGGTTCGGGGAGGTGAAGCTCCCGGATGCTGAAATCCCGGCCGGAGAGGACGGTCTTTTCAAAGCTGCCGCAGTTCGGGCAATAGCCCTCATGCTCTATGACGTTGAATATCTCGTCGCACTCGTCGCACTCGGCAAGACCGGGGACGACGTTCATGATGAGCTTCACGCCGTCAAGTATCGTTCCCTTCGTTGCGATGGGGTAGATCTCCTCGACGTACTTGGGGATGACGAGCGACAGCTCGCCGATGTCAAGCACGATCTCCTCGATCCGGTCGATACCGTTTTCCTTCGCAAAGTCCTCCACGGTGCGGACGACCTGCTTTACGACTCCGATCTCGTGCATGGCTTACTTCTTGAGGATCTTCTTGTTGACGAGACGTGCCGCCGCAGCGGGAGCGTTGCCCATTGCAACAAGGAGGGTCTTAAAGTACTCGGTGCCGCAGTTATCCAGCGTCTTTTCGAGGCTGATGGCGTCGAATTTGCACTTGGTGGTGCAGATGCCGCAGCCGACGCAGAGGTCCTCGTCGATGACGACGCAGCCGCAGCCGAGGCAGCGGGCAGCTTCCTTGCGGATCTGCTCCTCGGTGAGAACGCCTCTGAGGTCTGCGAAGGTCTTCTTCGCTTCCTTGGCGCTGCCGCAGCTTGCCTTCTGGCGGGGTGCGGTGTCAAAGCCGTCGATGGAAACGGCGACGGTGGAGGTGTCGAGCGCCTTGTAGTCTCTGTTGTCACGGCCGTTGTACTGGGTCTGACCGGGGTGTACATAGCGGTGGATGGAAATGCTTGCTTCCTTGCCCTGTGCGATGGCGTCGATGGCAAACTTGGGTCCGGTCACGAGGTCGCCGCCTGCGAACACGTCGGGGCAGTTGGTGCGCAGGTACTTGTCAACGACGACGGTACCCTTGCTGCCGGTCTCGATGCCGGAGATGCCGCCCATCTCGATCGCCTGACCGACTGCGGAAATGACGGCGGTAACGGGCATGGTCTCGAAGCTTCCGGTGCCGATGGGCTTGCCGTCGGACAGCTCCATGACCTCAAGCTTCAGCTCCTCCGCCTTGTCTTCGCCGACGATCTCTGCGGGAGCGGCGAGGAAGCGGAACTTCACGCCCTCGGCTCTTGCCTCCTCGACCTCTTCGGGGTCGGCGGGCATGGAAGCCTCGTCACGGCGGTAGATAACGGTGGTCTTTGCGCCGAGGCGGACTGCGGCACGGGCGACGTCGATGGCAACGTTGCCGCCGCCGATGACTGCGACGTTCTTGCCGATGACGGGCTTGCCGCCGAGGTTGACCTCACGCAGGAAGTCGATACCGGTCATAACGCCGGGCTTCTCCTGACCGGGGCAGCCGACGCCCTTGCCGGCGCTTGCGCCGATGGCGAGGTAGAACGCCTTGTAGCCGTCCCTGCGCAGATCGTCAAGGCTCATGTCCTTACCGACCTCAACGCCGCACTTAAACTCAACGCCCATCTCACGCAGGACGTCGATCTCAGCGCCGATGACCTTCTTGTCGAGGCGGAAGGAGGGGATACCGAGAGTGAGCATACCGCCCAGCTCCTTTTCCTTCTCAAACACGGTGACGGGGTAGCCCTTGACGGCGAGGTAGTACGCACAGCTCAGACCGGAGGGACCTGCGCCGATGACTGCGATCTTCTCGGTGTAGGGGATGTTGCGGGTGTTGAGCATCTTGGGAACGAAACGGGTCTTTGCGTCAAGATCCTTTTCGGCGATAAACTTCTTGATGTCGTCGATGGCGACGGCAGAGTCGATATTCTTTCTGGTGCAGGCGGCTTCGCAGGGCTTGTTGCAGATACGGCCGCAGACTGCGGGGAAGGGATTTTCCTTCTTTATAAGCTCAAGCGCCTCGTTGTAGCGGCCTTCGCCTGCGAGCTTTATGTAGCCCTGAACGGGGACGTGTGCCGGGCAGAACGCCTTGCAGGGAGCGGTGCCGCTTGCCACAACGTCGCTTCTCGTGGTGCGGTAGGAGACGTTGTAGCTCTTTGCGTCCCAGGGGATCTCACGGTCGGACCTGTAAGCGTCGGAGACGTGGGGATCGACGGTGCTGCACTTCTGACCGAGCTTGAGGGCGTTGGTCTGGCAGTTCTCCACGCACTGACCGCAGGCGACGCACTTGTCCTTGTTTATGCGGGCAACGAAGTTGGAGCGGATGGCGCCGCCGGAGTTGAACATCTCGGCGATACGCAGAGCATAGCAGGAGCAGCCGCAGCAGTTGCAGATGGCGGTGGTCTCCTCAAAGCCGGGGGTCTGATTTATCTCATGCACAAGACCGTTGTCCTCGGCACGTCTGAGTACCTCGTAAGCCTCCTCCTTGCTGATGAGGCGATGCTCGCCGTTCTGAGAGAAGCTCACGGCGTTGTCGTTGAGGTACATACACATATCTTCCTCAAGGTGACCGCAGCCCTCGCCGAGGAGCCTGCGGCTGCGGCGGCAGGAGCAGGGACCGACGGAGATGGCGGTGGCGTTCTCGATGAGGGTGCGGATCTCGTCGTAGGAGGCGGTCCTCGAATTGTTCTCGATAGCGCTCATAACGGGCATAACACGCATGAACATCATGCCCCGCTTGCCGTTCTGAAGCACGGGTGCGAGCATTGCGACTCTCCTGCGGGTGTATTCCTCGAAGCAGGCGCCGAGGTCGGGGTACTTCTCGCACTGCTCCTTCATGCCGAGGATGCCTTCCATGATGCCGGGGACCCAAATGGGGTAGTAGTAGCAGGTCTTGCCGTCAACGATCCTGGGACGGATGACGCCCGCCTTGACGAGCTTTTCGACCTGTTCTCTTACGAAGTCCTCGGACTTGCGGCAGCGCTTTGCAAGATCCTCGATGGTGCGGTTTGCCTCAAGACGCATATGGAGCATGACCTCGCACATATCGTCGTCAACGATAGGCTCAAGGATCCTGTACTCCGGGTCATTGTAGGTGATGCCGGTGTAGGTGAGACTCTCAAGGCTGATCTTGGTCGCCAGCTTGAGAATATTCGGTCTGTGTGCCATGTTAAATCTCCCTTTTTGTTTAGTTTTGTTTATACTTTGTTCCCTCTTTAACAATATATTTATATCATATCACTATACGCTTTGTCAAATAGACGATATCGGAAAAATGTACTTGCAAACAAGGGAAAATGCAGCTTATAATGGAGCCGATAACCAAGTATAGGGGGAGTTGTCTATGGAAACGTCAAAGGTCTATTTCACCGACTTCAAAACGAGTATGTACGAAAATCTCCTGAAGAAGCTGCACCGCCTTATGAAGCAGGCGGGCTTTGAGAGCATCGACTTTGAGGACAAGTTTACGGCAATAAAAATGCACTTCGGCGAGTACGGAAACCTCGCCTTCCTGCGTCCCAATTACGCAAGGGTCGTTGCGGATTACGTCAAGGAGCTGTCCGGCAGACCCTTCCTCACCGACTGCAACACGCTGTACGTCGGAAGCCGCAAGAACGCCCTCGACCACATGGACACGGCGTATATGAACGGCTTTTCGCCCATGCAGGTCGGCTGCAACGTCATAATCGCCGACGGACTTAAAGGCACAAACGAGACCCTCGTTCCCATAAACTGCGAGTACGTCAAGGAGGCGAAGATCGGCGCCGCCGTCATGGATGCGGACGTGTTCATTTCGCTGACGCATTTCAAGGGTCACGAATCTGCGGGCTTCGGCGGTGCGATAAAGAACATCGGCATGGGCTGCGGTTCCCGTGCGGGCAAGATGGAGCAGCACTGCGACGGCAAGCCGCAGGTAAAGCAGAAGAAATGCATCGGCTGCGGCTCCTGCGGACGTATCTGCGCCCACGGCGCACCCATCATCACCGACGGCAAGGCGCACATCGACCACGACAGGTGTGTCGGCTGCGGCAGATGCCTCGCCGTCTGCCCGAAGGATGCCATTGCCGCAACCTTCAGCGACTCCGTGCAGAAGCTCAATTACAGAATGGCGGAGTACGCCTATGCCGTGTGCAAGGACCGTCCGTGCTTCCACATTTCGCTCATCTGCGACGTTTCGCCCAACTGCGACTGCCATTCCGAAAACGACATCCCCATCATCCCGAATGTGGGTATGCTGGCGTCGTTCGACCCCGTGGCGCTGGATCAGGCTTGCGCCGACCTGTGCAACAAGCAGCCCGTCATGCAGGGCAGCGTGCTTGCCGACAACATCGCAAAGGGGCTTGAATTTGAAAAGCACGAGCATTTCCACATGACCCACCCCGACACCGATTGGGAGAGCTGCCTGCGCCACGCAGAGGAGATAGGTCTCGGCACGAGGAGCTACGAGCTTGTAAAAATCTGATTCGAAGTAAACAAAAACCCCGTCGGCTCTTGACGAAAAAGAGCCGATGGGGTAAAATTTTTATTTGTATTTATTGAATTTTTGGAGG
>CAVDMS010000009.1:0-38522 GCA_963610045.1 Bacteroidaceae bacterium | reverse complement strand
GCCACAGGGCAAAAGACTTTTTACAGGGCGGCTTATCCTTATCTGAGTCCGCCCTCAGGCAGTCTTTTTTATGCGGAACAGTGCTGCATAGTATGCCGCAGAGACCGCAAACGAAAGCAGGAAAACGGCAGCGGTAAGGGCAATGCCGTTTGTGATGTGCGTTTCGAGGATCAGCAGGATCAGCATATGCACTAAATATATACCGGTGCTGCATTTTCTTATAAATGCCGAGGCAGCACACAGCGAATTGCTCTTTATGCGCAGGTCAAGGCAGGCGCTGCATATGAAGAAAACCAAGGGCGCGGTAGAGAGCCAAAGTATCGTCTGATCGGTGTGCAGCACTCTGACCGCCAAAAGTCCTTCTGCGCCGAGAAGCACAAAGCTGAAGGCGGCGCCGGCAAGGGAGACCTTGAGGGGCGGATGCTTTTCCTTTACCGCAAGACGACGACCCATGGCAAAGAAGAAAAGCCCGTAATAAATGCCGTTTCTTGTCCCCGTAAAGTGAATGACCGGGCTGTCGTACAGCGCTTTGAACACGCCGAGCCTCGTCGTCAGCGGAGAATAGGTGCTGATAAGACAGCCGAACACGAACAGAACGGAGGATATGATGAGCAGCGCTTTGTCGCCGTTTTTGCGGAACAGAGTCAAAATGGCGGTCATAAGCAGCACCGAAACTATGCATGCCTGTAAAAACCAAAGATGTTGGTAGCCGGAGACGAAGAAACGGTAGAGCATATTTTCGTCCGGAGCACCGTTAAGCAGCCATCTTGCGGCGAAATACAGAACGCTCCACGAAAGATACATGATGAAAATACGCTTTATATAGCCGAGACAACGTTTCCATGAAACGGGCTTTAGACTGAAGAAAAATGCTGTAAACACGAAGAAAAAGGGCACGGCAATTCTGGTAAGCACTGAAAACACATTGTCGATTAAGCCCATTTTGTCAAATGGCTCCGCATGGATGCATACCACAAGGAATGCGCAGAACAGCTTCATATAATCGACGGCGGCATAGCTTCTTGAGCTTTCCGGCAAATGCATCATACATCACTCCTTTTTCCGGAGAATTTTTTTCTGACGCTTTGCAGAGCGTCTTTCCACGGCAGCTTGAAGTGCCGCACAAATATCGGCACGGTCACGGCGAGGAACACACAGCCGCCTGCCGCAAGCTGCCAGAAGTATGCGAGATCCGAAAGCAGGTGGGCTGCAAGCCAACACAAAACCGCACCGGGAACGGACAGAAGTATGCAAATGCCGTAGTGCTTCAGCGGCAGAAGCTGTGTCCACTTGACGTTCATCTCCTTGCAGATGACACGCAGGTTGAGCGGCAGATTGACGGCGTAAACGGTTGCAATAGTGGCGATCGAGGCTCCGATCGGGCCTAACAGCCGCACACAGGCGACGCTTATCGCAGCATTGCACAAAAGCCCCGCAAAGGCGCAGTACAGCACGGCGTTCGGCTTGCCCATAGCCGTCATTATGGGGCCGTAGTATATCGTCCAATACGGCATGTACAGCAGATAGACGATAAAAATGCTTATCGCACCTGCGTAACGCTCCGTGAAAATGAAGCATATGATAGGGCCTGCGAGCGCAAAGCACATGAGCATTATCGGCATCAGGAGCATGGAGGTGCTTCTGGCTGCGTTGCGGACAAGGTCAAGCGCTTTTGCGTAATCGCCGTCCCTGTATGCCTCGGTCAGAGGAACGATAATGACGGTCATCACGGAGTTCGTGATAGCGGTTATAAACGGGACCTCGTGAGCGCCCGAAACGAACACGGCATACTCCTCCGGCGTACACATGAGCGAGATTATCCATTTGTCCAGAAAGCTGTTTAGTGTGACAACCATGGCGGCGACGCCGAGCGGTATCGACACCTTGAGAAGCTGCTTTATACTAAAAAGCCGCATTTTGCCGTCGTCACGCGGGACCATAAACGCGTAGATCAGGTAAACGGAGGCAAGTCCCGTAAGAACCTGCATACCCGCATTGACCTGAATGGTGCGTAAAACGGATCTCAGAATCAAAATCGCAGCGATCGTGATTGTCATTCTGAGGAGATTTACGACGACGTTGTATTTTGCGCTGAACGACACCCTGTCCTCGTAGACCATGATCGTACCCGCCACGGAGGAAAGCAGCTGAAACAGGCAGGTGGGGATGATGTACAGCAGATAGATGCGTATCTCCTCGTTGCCGAAGCGCTCGGCAAGCAGCCTGTTGCCGCCGAATATGAGAAATGCGGCAAAGAGCGCTGTTCCGAGGGTGACGCACAGCATGGCTTCGTTTATAACGGCCCGCTCTCTGCCCTTGTTCCTTGAAAGAATGTAGTAAATGCCGGACGGAATGCCGAGCTGAAGGAAAGGAAAAACCGTAGTAAGTACCATGTTGACCTGACTGTATGCCGCAAGGTCGCTCTTTGTCAGAACACGGGCGAGCGCCATGGACATCAGAAGGCTTAAAAGAGAGTTGAACATTGTCGCCAACGCAAGTGCGGCGGTTTTCTTGGTATTCGATTTTTCACCGTCCGGGCGCAGCATGGTTTCAAGTTTCGTCATGTCATATATCTCTCCGATATCGGCTCATGCTAGGGCTTGTGCTACAGTCCAAGCTTTTCTTTGAGCTTATTCTTAAATGCATGGGGATGTTGTGCGTACCATTTGAGCCGTTTTACTCTGCCCACAAGAGGCGCCGGATAAAATTTGCTTTTTGAGTATATTGCAATGTCCTGCGCCGTCAGTTCACGATCAGCGTCAATAAAACGGTTCGGCACGAGGTAAAAATGCTGCGACGAGTCCGTCGTTTCATTTGCAACTTTTCGCTTTTGAAAGTGGACATAGCCTATTTCGCGCCTTTTTACGGCTTCGTCGATCACCGTAAGCTCAAACAGCTTCCCGTTGTTCCACTCAAAAACTCTGGGGATCTTTCTGCGGCCGTCTTGAAAAAGCCTGAATCTGTAGCTGCTTGGCAGAATGTCGGCAACAAGGTCGGGGACTTGTTCAAGCAGAGGGAATCCGTTTTCGTTATAGATCCTGTTTATTGATGCGCTTTGATACATATCGTCAAAGCACATATTTTCTTGTGCAGTGAAAATGTCCCTGACGGTGAGCCCGTTGCGTTGCGGGACGGCATAGCGAGCGTTGTTTTCGGAGGTGTTCCGGAACAGGGTCAAATGACCGTATATATGTATCTTGTCATAGGCGTTAAGAATGTCGTCCGTCAAAAAGCGCCTCAGATCGCCGAGTATGGTATCACCGGAATCCGTATGCCCCCAAAAATCGTAGTCTGCTATATACTTATGAAAGATTTCGCCGAAGGCAGGTCTGAAGTCACATAGCTTGTAGCTGTATGCAAGTGCGACCTTAAAGTCAAATTGACTTTGTATCAACGCTTTGCATTCGTCCCAAGACATTGCGACAGGCAGCACGTTTGTGGGCAGCTTAAAGGAAAGTGCCGCATTGTCATCAGTGATAAGCAGAAAATCTATCGACGGGTTGGCGGCACAGGATTTAAGCCAGAGCTTATACTGTGCTTTGTCGATGGTTCCGAAATACGGACAGATAAAAACAATACTATTCATAATGCGCAATCTCCTCAGCTAAACAATGAAGCAATGTCATTTGATTGGTGAGCAATATACCGTGCAAGCACGAACGCCAGTATGAGCGGGATGTAGGCGTAGTAGTCCATGCCCGACTCGGTGTACGAATGCATGAGCAGCTCCATGAGAAAAGCAAGCGGTACCAGATTCCGCACCCTGAGCAGATCCAAAAGGACTGCGATCAGAAACAGAGCGAACAAAACGCCGCCGACGTAGCCTGACATGACCATGATTGTCAGAAAAGTGTTATGCGTTCCGAAGGGCTCGTCGCTGTTGTCGTCCCAATAATCAAAGCCGCCGCCGAAGACCGGGTTTTCGTCGATCATATCCCACGCCTTGTCCCACAGCTCGGAGCGGCCGGAGTCGTCTTTCATGTCGAACAGGCGTTCGCTGTTTGTTCCCTGTGCAAGGATATATACCGCTTGAACGAGGAGGAGAGTGACAAGCACTATTGCAATTTTCGCAAAAACTCTCTTCTGCTGACCTTTTACATCATTCGTTGCCTGCCAAACGATAAAGACAATACCGAGAGCAAGGGACAGAAAGGCGCTTCTGCAGGCAAGCGCAAATACGGTAAAAGCACCCACTCCCGCAACGACGAGATAAGCAAGTCTGTAAAACAGACGCCTCTTTTCGTACACGATGCCGATCCCTGCGCACAGTACGCCGGGAACGCAGCCGAAAGCGACCGTGTTGCGGTTGCAGCGGTTAGACAGAAACTCCACATACGCACCGCCCTGATAGTTAATGATGCCGTCGTTTGAATAAATGAGTATGATCGAAAGGATAAGTGTGGCGACGACAACGGTGTTGAGCATGAATTTGATTTCCCGCCTTCCCCACACCTCGGACGCCGCAAGCACAAAGAAAAAACCAAAAAGCACAAGCGCAAGGTAGTATTTGATTGAGCTTGCGGTTATCGGGTTTAAGAGCAAAGTAAAGAGCCAGTACAGCAGCAGCACAAACTGCCATTTTTCGGAGTGCAGCACATAGCGCTTTGCGGGGAACAAAAAGCACGCCAGAATAAACACCGGACGGAAAATCTGAGTAAGGGTGCCGTTGAGTGCCGGAATAAACCCCAGAATGAGCATGAAGATCCCGCACAGTATAAGGCACGGCAGAGTTATGCGCTCCGACAAATATTCATTTTGAAGCCTTGGATCAGACATTTGTGTATTCCGTTCCTTCGTATATTTTTTTAAAGCCTATTTACCGTTTCGAGTACAATAGACGGTAACGCACAAAGCAAGTGCAGCCGAATGTATACTGCTATCTTAAATAGATCCTGCACAAGCTCTCGGTAACTGACTTAATGTCATATAACTTTTTCACTTTAATACTTGCCGAGTTATCCGTTATTCTGACCGACGCCGCAAGTACAGCATCCGCCCAAACGTCCGCCGACGCTTCAAGCGGTACGAATGTTGCGTTACCGGTAACGTCAATATCATCGGGTACCACGGTCTTTGATGTCACAACACGAAGACCGTTTGCCTGTGCTTCAATAAGCACGGAGCCGAGTCCCTCATACAGCGACGGAAAAAGGAATACGTCCATGGCACTGTAATACGACGGAGTATCCTTCTGAGCGCCGGCAAAAATAACGCTTTCGGAGATGCCGAGTCTCTCGCACTTTTCTCTTATCTCCGTCATCAGACTTCCTCTGCCGACACAGAGAAGAACCGCATCTTCACGGCGTTTTTTTATGGCGGCAAACTGCTCAACAAGCTGCGTGTGATTTTTTTGATCTTCAAATCTTCCGACATGGCCGACAACAAGCTTGCCCTCTATGCCGTACTGCTTTCTTATTGCGTCACCCTTCTGCTTGTTATACGCAAAGGCATCGACGTCAAACCCGTTGCACATCACTGCACATCGTGGGTCATTCATGCAGTCATCGCCAAACACGAACTTGCAGGCGTCGGTAGAGCAGCCGAGAAGATCCGTCGCATTTTGCAGGATCAGCTTTCGCATAAGCCATTCGTATGCTCTGCGTTTAAGCGTGTAAACCTGCCCGAAGGATGTGTTATGAGCATGAGCGATCCTGACGGGTATATTATGCTTTTTTGCGTTGCGCAAAATTGCTCCCGAATAGAAATACAGATGGCTGTGCATGACCTTAAACGGACCTTTTGTCTCAAAGATCTGCGAGAGGTTACTCATCATGCTTTTGGACTTGTCAAAGTAAAATATCCTGCCGCCAAGCGAAAGCACTTCATCGTCGAAAAAGCTTTTTTCCCCTTTGGTCAGTGCAAAGTCAAATTGAACCTTTTCCCTGTCAATACAGCGGTAAATATTCATAACAAACAGTTCAACCCCGCCGGGATTAAGAGCTCCAAATATATGCAGTACCCTTATCGGCTCATTCATACATTATTCTCCTTTGCTGCTACAGCAAATTCGGCATAGAATTTACTGCGTTTTTCTTCTAATACTTCCTTGTCGAAATCCTTTGCACGCTTAAAGTTCGACTTTGCCATTTCGCAAAGACGGTCGGGCGTGAGGTCGGAGAGCATTTTCGCTATTGCCCGAACGTCGCCCCGATCGAAAATTTCGGATTTGCCGACAAGCTCCGGCATACCTCCCGTTTTGGAGACCAGACAGGGCAGACCCCGGCTCATCGCCTCGACGACCGCTCTCGGCAGCCCCTCCTGAAGGCTCGGCTGTATGTAAACGTCCAACCCGTCGAGCCACGCAAACATTTTGTCGTGCGGCAGGCTGCCCTCAAAAACCACCTGCTCGGAAACGCCGAGCCTTTCCGCAAGCTCACGCAATGCGGTGTTGTCGCCGCCGCCGGCGAGGTGATACTCAAAGCGTGTGTCGCCCTGCTCCTTGAGCATATGCAGAGCCTCGATAACAAAGCGCTGCCCCTTAAACGCAACGTTCACCGCAGCGCCGGTGCCGAGCTTTATCTTTTCGCCCATGCCCGATATTTTGTCGAGCCTGCGGCGCAGCACCTCGTCGCCTGCGGGGATAAGCTCGACGTCGGATATTGCGGCGCTCCTGCCCTCGGTGGGGTATCTGCGCTGCAAAAACTCCTCCGTGACGTACACGGAAAAGGGCGCATGCTTCATCGTGCGGCGCATTCGGAGGTAGCTGAACGGAGCAAGAAGCTTGCCGAACAAACTATGGTTCCACAGACTGTCCCACGGGCAGCCGACCGCCTCGACCAAAAACGGCTTTCCGATCCTGCGGCAGTATTTTGCCGCTATTGCGCCGCTCCCAGAACACATACGGATAATAACGGCGCGGTCGGGCGTGATGTTTTCCTCGACGGTTTTTCTGATCTGCCGCCGGAGTTTTAAGCTTAAAAACGAGTGTATGCCCGAAAGCAGATTAGGTATAAAAACGACATTTATACGATCTGAGCTAATGCGGTTCATCCTGCTGAGCGTCTTTGCGTCATTGGGAGAAACATCTGCTCTGCGCATAATGAGTGTGATCCTGTCAAAGTGCTCAAGGTAGCGGTCAAAGACCTCCTGTGAAAAGGCAGAGCCGGTATAGTAGTTGCCGTCTGCATCCTGAGCTACCTTATCTTCGTATACAAATAAAAGCTCCATAAGTTTCCCTCGATCAGCGGTTTATGCACTCAACGGTGCGTGCAACGACCGATTTTTTGTCAAACAGCATCTCCATGCGCCGGCGCCCTGCAAGCCCCATATCCCGACGCGCCTCCTGCGAAAGCCGTGCGAAGCGCCGAAGGGCGCAGAGCAGCGATTCTGAATTTTTGCTTTCGCAGAGGTAGCCGCTTACGCCGTCCTCGACCGCTTCCATGCAGCCGGGGATTGCGCTTGTAATGACGGGTCTGCCGCAGGCTGCACTTTCAAGGTTGGTGTTTGCCATTCCCTCGTGCCACGACGGCAAAACAAAACAGTCGCAGTCTGAGATAAACGGGCGTACATCTGCCTGAAAGCCGTGATATTTGAGCCAACCCGCTTTTTCGGCACCGGCTATAACGCCCTCGTAATGCTCCTCATATCTGCCAAGAACATTCAGAATACACGGCGTTTCGGCGTTTAGGCGCTCGACTGCATCAAACAGCTCATCCACACCTTTTTCCTTCATTACCCGCCCCATAAAAAGCAGGTGAAGACTACTACGTTTTTCCGGGTACGGCATGAATGCAAATTTGTCGAGATTCACTCCCGCACCGTTAAGCAGTTCCGTTTTGTCCTCGGAGACGATACCTTCATCGACAAAAAGCCGACGATTCTCTCCGTTTTCAAACAGTACTGTTTTGACCCTGCGAAGCGCTGCTCTGTAAAGCCGTGTCACCGTCTTGCGCAGCAAGCCGGTTCCTTGAAAGGTAGTGCCTAAGCCCGTAATGTTAACAACATAGGGGATGCGCCGCAGCCTGCACAGCAGACCTCCGTATATGTTCGGTTTTATGGTGTAAGTCAGAACGATATCGGGTTTAATTCTGCGCAGAAGCTTTGCATATCTGAGCACAAGACCAAGATCCTTGAGCGGATTTATTCCCCGTCTGTCCACATACGTCTCAATGAAGCGGCAGCCAAGCTCCTCTATTTGCGCCGAGTGCCCGTTGTCGGGCGAGGATACGAACACATCGTACTCCTCTGTGAGAGCTTTCAGCAGCTCGCCGCGAAAATTGTAGACGCCACCGCTGTGGTTTGCCAGTACGAGCAGTTTCTTTCTTGCCATTATTTCATCTCTTCCTGTACAGCGGGAAAAAGCCGGGGTCTGAGCATCCGATGGTCAGCTCGGCGTATTTTTCCGCATTCCAAACTTTTTTGCCTATGTAAAAATCAAACTCGGTGTGGACTGCAAACTTCTTTTTGAAAACATAGAGCGGATCGTTCGTTGAATTGCTCCTGCCGCCGCCGTAGTGTATAAGGCGGAAGCCGTTTTCTTTTCCCCAAAGCACGGCTGCATATTTGAGTACATATGCGGGGGATAGGTTCAGATACTCGGTTTTTGTCCCGGAAAGGTGAACGTGTATCGTATCACCGGAGGTAAGGTACAGACCCATTGCAACGGTTTTTCCGTCATACAGCGCCTCGACCGTCAGAACATGATCCTTTAAATCGCAAAGCAGAGAGTCAAAATATTCGTCGCCGAAATAGTAATAATCCGGTGCATTGTTTCTGTCCATCGTGGAGTAGTATATATCCTTGAAGCTGTCGAGCGAATCGGGCGATGGCGTTACCTTATAAGTGACTCCCTTTGAAAGTGCCTGACGCACGGTTTTGCGGCAACTTTTAGAGAACTCGGCAGTAAAGGGGTCGTCGAAATCCGCAAGGTTCGTACCCAAGGTGGGACGCATATATTCACTGCCGTACACCGAGGCGAACACGGGGCCGTTTCCGATGATGGGGTGGAAGCGCACAAATTCCGACACGATGTTGTTTTCTTTGCAGAATTTGCCAAAATCCTCGGTATATGCAGCGATAAGCTCCGCTTCGCTTGCGCTGTTGCTCAGGCGCTCAATGATGGGACCGCCGTAGCCGTAAGGCGTTATGAGGTCAAACCAACCCTCGACACCGGGAATGGGACGCTTTATAACGGTGTTTGTGACCCTGCCCTGTGCATTGTCAAGCGCATAAACAAGCAGACTTCCACCTTCGATATTTTCGTAGAGTCTTGCGTAGTGAGGGTCAAAATAAATGTCCTTCTGCATACTTCGCCTCTTTCACGCATTTTTGTGCTGCGCTGCGTTTTTTCTTATCTCGGCAAGATTTCCTTCCTCGCCGACGGAGATATCCGACCTCGACAGAACCTTTTTGACCGTCATAAAAACGATTTTCAGGTCGGTCAAAAAGCTGATGTTCTCAACATATTCGACGTCTTTTTCAAGCCTGTCGTCCCAAGCAAGGGAGTTGCGCCCGCTGACCTGCGCAAGTCCGCTCAGCCCCGGACGCACCGTATGGCGAAGCCTTTCGCGCTCCGTGTAATACGGAAGGTAAGACACCAGAAGCGGGCGCGGCCCTATGACGCTCATGGAGCCGTTCAGGATGCAGAACGCTTCCGGCAGCTCGTCGAGACTCGTCGAACGCAGAAAACGTCCGAAGCGGGTAAGACGCATTTCATCGGGCAGAAGCTTGCCCTCGGCATCGGTCTCGTTGGTCATTGTGCGGAACTTGTACATATTAAATATCTTTTCATCCTTGCCGGGGCGGGGCTGCTTAAAGATCACGGGGCTGCCGAGCTTTATGCGAACCAACACGGCGATAATGACGTACAGCCAACAAAAGACGATAATAGCCGCCAAAGAGCACAGAATGTCGAGCGCACGCTTTATGTATTTTTCGTAAAAGCTTTCTTTTCTCTCCATAATGCACCTTTTTAATACAATAAATCATTTAATTATAATACAGTTGAGCGTATTAGTCAAACAAACAATACGGTTTTTGCGGAAGAAAACGGAAAACGGTGTTTCCCATTGGGAAACACCGTTTTCCGAAGACCACGGAAGGGGATAAACAGAGGCGGCTGAGCGAGACTAAGGCGCAGCAGGGGAGTTTGAGGGGACAAGGTCCCGCTCAAATCGGATTATAGCCATCAAAAACGTCGTCAGACTTTTTGACGAGCGAAGCGAGATTTTTCGTGACTTACTTCACGAAAAATGTGGCGTTGCGCATTAAGGCAAAAAACCGAAGGTTTTGCCTTAATGCGGAAAAGAGTGCTTCCCCCAGGAAGCACTCTTTTCCGAAACAGCGGGCTTTCGCCGCGCTCTTTATTCGTCAAGAATTACTCTTCGTCGTTCTTGATGGTCTTAACGGGGCAGTTCTCTGCGCAGGTGCCGCAGGAAACGCACTTTTCGGGGTCGATCTCGAACTTGCCGTCTCCCTCAAAAATAGCCTCGGCGGGGCAGTTTTCCTTGCAGGTGCCGCAGGAAACGCAATCATTACCGATAACAAATGCCATGGTGTAACCTCCCTATAATGTACTGAAAATATGTATTAAACATATCTGACAGAAGCATTGTAACACATCTTTTGAAAATTTCAAATCCAAGTTTTTGTATAGGGATTAAACAACAAAAACCGACAGCAAATGACGTAAGCAGTTATCCCCCGCAGGCGCTGCCTGCGGGGGATAATCTATGTTTTCTTATTCGGACTCCGCTTTGTTGCCGATTTTTAAGTCGGTGATGCTTCTAAACCGCTTACTTCATGGAAATCGCACCGACGGGGCAGCGGCGCTCGCACATTCCGCAGGCGTTGCAGTCGTCGGGTCTTGCCAGAACGGAAGAGTGGTGGATATCGCCGGGCTGCTCCGGGGGAGTGATCTCCAGAGCGTAGGCGGGGCAGTCCTCGACGCAGAGCGAGCAGCCGTTGCAGAGCTTTGCGTCAATGACGGGCTTCTTCCAATTTTCCTTGGGGGTGTACTTGGTGGGTCTGTCGAACTGGTCACGGATACTCTCGTATTCGCAGACGTTGCAGCAGGCGCCGCAGTCGATGCAGCGGTTGGGGTCGATCTCGTGCATCTCCTTCATCTCGCCGGTGATCGCTCTTACGGGACAGATCTCTGCGCAGTCGTCGCAGCCCTTGCATTTATCGGTTATTTTATGTGACATTTCTTGACCTCCTGCATTATGGCAATCTTAACGCAAGGCGTTACGACGCACCCTTTTTGATTTTGAGCTTTGCCAAAGCCGCCTGTGTGGGGACACCGTTTTTGTCCCAGCCTCTTGCGGAGTAGTATTCCTTCTTCAGCTTTCCGATGACGGAGGCGTCCTCGCCCTCGAAAACCTGCTCCTTCTCGGCGACGCCGAAAAGTGCGTCGAGGGAGCGCTCAAGCGTGCAGCCTCTCATGCCGCTGCGTATGTACTTGCCGGGGGTCATGTTCATGCCGACGGTGTACTTCATCGCACGGTCGTGATGGAAGGCGGAAACGGGGAAGAACGCAAGCTCCGGGAGCTTGTTCAGTATTCCGATGATCGGGGCAAACTGGGAAAGCAGCTTGCCGAACGCCGCAGCGGACTTGCCGCCGTCGGTAAAGATCGCACCGGGCAGAGCGGCGTAGCCGGTAAAGACGCACTGACCGCTGGCGGAGATCGTCTCAAAAATGCTCTGCATCAGCACGGTGAGGTTTGCCTGAAGCTTGGGGGAGAACGCCGAGGCGTTTACTCCGAGGCTTTCGAGGAACGCCATGCAGCCGCCGAGGTTTCCGGCGGAGTAGCTCAGCTCACGGCTTATTGCGGTGCAGGGTTCGTATGCCGCAAGTGCGGAAGCGTCGCTGTAGCAGTCGCCGCCGTACTTCTTGCTCAGCGCCTCGCAGCCTTCGGCAAGCTCGGCGCCGTAGTCTCTGCGGAAAGCGATGTCCTCCCACAGAGCGGAAACGTCGTCTTCCTCGGAGGAAAGATCGGTTTTCGAAACGCCGTTTTCGTCTGTGTCCGTCTCATGATGCCGATGAAGGCGGCGCACGGCTCGGTTTTTCAAAAGACCGTTTTCGTGTGCGTCTATCGCCCATGCAAGGGTCTCGGCGGCGAAGACCGCATCCAGACCCAACTCGTCAAGCTCACGGTTCCATTTGAGTATGGTGTCCATGGAGTCGCTCAGGCGGGACAGCGCCTTGTATTCGGGGTTTCTCACGATGCCGCCGGACACGGGAACGGCACGCTCGCACTTCACGGGGCAGCCGATGCAGCCGACGTTCGTTACGCCGCCTTCGCCGACGGCGCAGCCTTCGGACTCACCGGAGCCGAGAAGCTTCTTATCCTGCATTCCGCCGACGATCGCCGGGGAACCCAGCTTGGGCAGAATGTCGCCCGTGAGCGGATGCTCTCTTAGGTGGCTTATCCACTTGCGGTTCCATGCAAGATCCTTCTTGGGATTTGCAACGGTAAAGGCGTGGTTGCCCGCAGCGGCGATCGCCTTGAGGTTCTTTGCACCGAACACGGCGCCGAGACCGTCGGAGTAGCCTATGCGCTCCTGACCGAAAATGCCGGAGTGAGGCACGAGGTTTTCGCCCGCAGGTCCGATGACCAAGATGCCGCACTTGACACGGCAGCCGTAGTCACGGTCGAGAATGTCCTGAACGCTCTGCTGAGCGTCGGAAATGCGCAGACCCCAGATCCCCTGAGCGTCGGCATCGTGCAGCACGAAGCCGTCGTTGTAGATCTCAAGCCAAGAGTGACCGGAGCATTTTCCGGTAAGCACGAGGGCGTCGAAGCCGGCTCTCTTAAGGTGATAGCCGAAGTTGCCGCCGCAGCTCTCCGAGGCGATAAGCCCCGTGACGGGGGAGATCGTGCTTATGTCGAATCTGCATGCACTGGGTGCGCCGCTGCCGGTGAGGGGTCCCGTTGAGATAACGACGATGTTATCGGACGAGAGCGCCTCCTCCTTGCCGGTGAGGTTGTCAAGCAGAATTTTTGCGGCCATGACCTTGCCGCCGATGTACAGTTCCCTGTCTTTGTCGCTCCACGGATAGTCTTCAAATTTGCCGGTGCTGAGGTCAAACTTTGCGACTCTGCCCATGTAGCCTGAGTACTTACTCATTGGACCATTCCTTTCTCCCTGTTGCCCGCTTTTGAAGGGTGTAAAATAAATATGATTTTTTCGGACACCGTGTCCGAAGCAATATACACTGTACAATTTCTCTACCTAAGAATAGCACAGTTTGTCTGCATTTACAACAAGTTTGTTAAATAATTCATTTGTCAGATTTTTCGTTTTGTATAGAAAAAGCCACTGTTTTTCGGCATTTTTTGAATTTTGTCAAAAGAGTTGACAAGGCGGAGAAGGAGATTTATAATAAGCAACACAGATTGCGCAACATATGTTGCCTAAAAGGAGTGAGACCGTGCCGCCGAAATTCAAGTTTACCGAGGACGAGATAGTGTCGGAAGCGTTGGAGCTTGTGCGCACACGGGGCGCAAGGGCGCTGACGGCGAGAGCGCTTGCCGAGCGCCTCGGATGTTCCGCAAAGCCGATCTTCGGGCTGTTTAAAAATATGGAGGAGCTTCAGCTTCGGGTGCTGTGTGCCGCCGACGGGCTGTACGAGCGCCGCATAAGCGAGGCGATGCATCGGGGCGAGTACCCGCCTTACAAGGCGAGCGGAATGGAGTACATCCGCTTTGCCGCCGAGGAGCCGGAGCTTTTCCGGCTGCTGTTCATGCGTGACCGCCGGGGCGAGCCGCCGCAGGAGCATGGGCTTTCGCCGGAGCTTCTTGCTGCGATATGCGCCGCCACGGGGCTTGCGCCTTCGGAGGCGGAGCGATTTCATCTTGAGATGTGGATATTCGTCCACGGCATTGCCGTCATGGTGGCGACGGGCTATTTGGAATGGGACATGGACTTTGCAAGCGATGCGCTGACGCATATGTACAGTGCAATGCTTGCGGACAAAAGAGGTGTGAAAAATGGAAGCGATAAAAATTAAAAAGCTGACGAAGCGCTACGGTACGCTCACCGCCGTGTCGGAGCTTGAGCTGAGCGTTCACGGAGGCGAGACCTTCGGACTTTTGGGCGTGAACGGCGCCGGCAAGACCACGACGGTGAAGATGCTGTCCTGCCTCACAAGACCCGATTCGGGCGACGCCTACCTAAACGGCAAAAGCATCGTGAGCGAGAGCGCCGAGGTGAAAAGCATCATCGGCGTATCGCCGCAGGAGACTGCGGTGGCGCCGAATCTGAGCGTTCGGGAGAACCTCGAATTTATGTGCGGAGTGTTCGGCTTTTCAAAGGATAAGACGAAAAGCAAGACCGAGGAGCTGATAGAGAGCTTTGACCTCGGCTCCGTTGCGAACAGGAAGGCGGGCAAGCTTTCCGGCGGCTGGCAGCGTCGGCTGAGCATTGCGCTTGCGCTCGTCGGAGAGCCGGAGATACTGTTTCTCGACGAGCCGACGCTTGGGCTTGACGTCATCGCACGAAGCGAGCTTCACGACTTCATCCGCAGTCTGCCGGAGGATGTCACCGTGGTGCTGACGACGCACTACATGGAGGAGGCGGAGGCGCTTTGCGACCGCATCGGCATAATGAAGGAGGGCAGGCTCATCGCCCTCGGCACCGTGCCTGAGCTGTGCGCACTTGCAGGGAAGGACGGCTTCGAGGCGGCGTTCGTGGCGCTCGTAAAGGGGGAAAAGCAATGAGAATGTTGGCGTTTTCAAACAGGAACCTTAAAGAGATAATGCGTGATCCGCTGACCGTCGCATTCAGTCTCGGCTTTCCGCTCGTGCTGCTTCTGCTGCTGAGCGCAATACAGGCGAACATCCCCGTGTCGATGTTCGAGATAGAGACCCTTGCGCCGGGTATGTGCATCTTCGGGCTGACGTTTATGACGCTGTTTTCGGCGACGCTCATCGCCCGTGACCGTGAGACCTCGTTTCTGCGCAGACTGTACACGACCCCCATGCGTGCGGGCGACTTCATCTGCGGCTATATGCTGCCGATAATCCCCATATCCGTCGGGCAGAGCGCCGTGTGCTACGCCGCCGCCTTTGCGCTCGGATTAAAGCCGAGCCTAGGCGTTTTGTGGTCGCTTCTGAGCATCGTTCCCGTGTCGCTGTTTTTCATTGCGTTGGGACTTTTGTGCGGCAGTCTGCTCACCGTAAAGCAGGTCGGCGGCATATGCGGTGCGCTGCTCACGAACCTTGCGGCGTGGCTCTCCGGTATATGGTTTGACCTTGAGCTTGTCGGCGGTGCGTTCCGTGACATCGCCTATGCGCTGCCCTTTGTCCACGCCGTCGAGCTTGAGCGGGGACTCGTCTCCGGCAGCGGTACGGATACCCTTCTGCACGTCGGCGTGCTCGCGGGCTACACCGTGCTTGCGATAGCTTTGGCGGTCGTCGCCTTCCTGCGGAAGATGCGCAGAGAGTAAAAGAATTTGCATTGCGTCCGCCGAGGATATATAATGTATGCCTAAAAAATCGGCGGAGGTAAAGCCATGAACAAAATTGCGGTATTCGACCTTGACGGTACGCTGCTCGATACGCTGGACGATCTGAGGGCCTCGGTGAATCACGCTCTGCTTGCGGGCGGAATGCCGCCCCGAAGCCGTGAGGAGGTGCGGAGCTTCGTCGGAAACGGCATCGCAAAGCTCATAGAGCGCTCGCTGCCGCAGGGCGTTTCGCCCGAAACGGCGGAGGAGACGCTGAGCCGCTTCAAGGCGCACTATGCGGAAAACTGCTGCAACGGGACAAGACCCTACGACGGTATGCCGGAGCTGCTGCGTGAGCTTAAAGCGCAGGGCTTTACGCTTGCCGTGGTGTCGAATAAGGCGGACCCCCTGTCGAAAAAGCTCATGGAGCGCTTTTACCCCGGCATCTTTGACGAGGTGCGGGGCGAGCTGCCGGAGGTCAGAAAGAAGCCGGCGCCCGATCCGCTGTTGCTCTGCTGTCGGGACATCGGCGCTCCCGTCGGAGAGACGGTGTACGTCGGCGATACGGAGATAGACCTCCAAACGGCGCTCTCTGCGGGGACCCGATGTGTTCTCGTGTCGTGGGGCTTTCGCAGCGCAAAGGAGCTTGAGCTTTTAAACGCCCCCGTCGCCCACACCCCCGCAGAGCTTGGAAATATACTGAAGTAAGCCGACGAGCTGTAAATTTTTGCCGAGACTTGCCGAAAGCGTGACGATGTGCTAAAATATACAGAACATCGGAATCGGTGTTTTATTATCACGGCATTTCACGAGGTCAGACAATGAAAAACGGCAAAGACTTGGCGCAGGCTATCGCCTGTGCGGGCGTGGGGTATGCACTCGGAAACATTAACCCTGCGTATCTAATCAGCACTTATCACGGCTACGATGTCCGCCAGATGGGTTCGGGCAACGCAGGCGGCACAAACATAATGATGCTCGAAGGCAAGCTTGCGGGCATATCCGTCATGGCGTTCGACATCGGCAAGGCGACGCTTTCCGTAAAGCTGTGCCAAAAGGCGTTCCCCGGCTTTAAGTCGTCGGGCGAGACGGCGGGAGCAGCCTGCATACTGGGGCATATGTTCCCGGCGGCGATGGGATTTCGGGGCGGCAAGGGTCTTGCCTGTCTCGGCGGCACCATAATCGCCTTCGGCTTTAAGGATTTTGCGGTCTCTCTCGGCGTTGCGGTCAGCGTACTGCTCACGACGAGGTACCTCTGCTTTGTCCCCATATGCACCTCCGCATTTTACTCGCTGTACCACGGCATAAAAAGCGGCAACTGGCAGGGCGCAAAGATACTCGGCTCCGTCGTGCCGCCGATCATCATAAAGCATCTCGGCAATATTAAGCGCATTTTCGAGGGCAAGGAGTTCCGTGTGGACTACCTGTGGGATGCGGTCGGCGAGCTTGAGCGCACCGGGCTTAAGGATGCTGCGGAGGAGACGCTGAGCAAGATCCGCAGTCTCAAGGAAGCGCCGAATATGTCCGACCCCTCCGAGTGGGACACCCCCGACCTCCCCGACGAAACCGAGGACGACAAAGACGACAAATAAAAACAACGCTGCATCGTGAGATGCAGCGTTGTTTTTTGCTTATTATCATTTTGCCGCTTTGACGGCGTCAAATTCCGCCGTGATCTCGGCGTCGGGTGCGGGGGTGAGGAGCGACACGACAACGATGAGCAGGCTCGAAACCAGGAAGGCGGGCAGCAGCTCGTAGATGCCGAGGATGCCGCCGAGGGGGGCTATCGCATACTTCCAAACGAACACGGTCGCAGCGCCGCCGAACATTCCGGCGATCGCACCGAAGCGGTTGCAGCGCTTCCAGAACAGACCGAACAGCATTACGGGTCCGAAGGTCGCACCGAAGCCCGCCCACGCAAAGGACACGATCTTGAATATCGAGCTTTCGGGGTCGAGGGCAAACAGTATGCCGAGTATCGCTATGCAGATGACCGCTATGCGGGCGATGAACATGGTCTTTTTGTCGGACATCTTTACGCCGAACACGTCGGTCAGCAGGTTGTGCGTAACGCCGGAGGCCGCAGCGAGAAGCTGAGCGTCGGCGGTGGACATCGTTGCTGCGAGTATGCCCGCAAGCAGGACGCCCGCAAGTATCGCAAACACGGCGCCGTTCTGTGCAATAAGCTCCGCAACTGCGGGGATGAGGTTCTCGGCGGCGGAGGAGCTGTCGAACATTTCAATGGCGCCCGCCTTTGCCATGCCGTAGCCGACGATGCCGATGACGACTGCGGTCGCAAGGGATATGACGACCCACACGGTGCCGACTCTGCGGGAGGTGGAAAGCTTCTTCTCGTCGCTTGCCGCCATGAAGTGGGTGAGTATGTGGGGCATGCCGAAGTAGCCCAGCGCCCATGCGATGGTACCGGCAATGTCAAGGGGATTGTACGCCTTGGCGCCGCTGCCGTCGATCGCCGTTCTCGTGAACATATCGAGGTAGCCGGGGATCTCCTTTGCGTTCTGTGCGACCTGATCCCAGCCGCCGGCGGCGTTTATGCCGAACACGACGACGATGACGAGGGTGGCGGTCATAACAAGGCTCTGCACGAGGCTCGTGACCGACGCCGCCATAAAGCCGCCCGTGGAGGTGTACGCCACGATGACGGCGGCGGAGATTATCATTGCGGTGGTGTAGTCGAAGCCCATAAGACCGTGGAACAGCTTGCCGCAGGCGACGAAGCCGGAGGCGGTGTAGGGTACGAAGAACACGATTATCATAAGAGCGCCGAGGGTCTCGATGACCTTGGACTTGTCACGGAAGCGGCGTGCGAGGAAGTCGGGGACGGTTATAGCGCCGACCTTTACCGAGTAGCGGCGCAGACGCTTTGCGACGAACAGCCAGTTGAGGTATGTACCGATTATGAGACCGAGAGCGGTCCAGCTCGCCTCTGCGATGCCGCAGAAGAATGCAAGACCCGGAACGCCCATGAGCAGCCATGCGCTCATGTCGGAGGCTTCGGTGGACAGCGCCGTGACCAGAGGTCCGAGGCGTCTGCCGCCGAGGTAGAACTCCGCTGCGCTGGTCTGGCTCTTTGAGTACACAAGACCGATGACGAGCATACCGACGAGGTATATGCATATTGAAACGAGCATTAAAATTTCCGTGGAACCCATAGCGATACTCCTTATCTTTAAAAAACAAGTTGAATTATAGTATTCGATTTTTGCCGCCGCAAGACGGAAAATCGCCGCAAAGCCTTGCATTTTCAAAAAAGTAGGGTATATTATTATTATGCTTAATTATTTTCATGTCAACATGAAAAAAATTCATGGAGTGCAGCAAAATGAACATATCCAAGTACGAAACTTTGTCTAAAGTGGTGGAGACCGGATCATTTACGAGGGCGGCGGAGCAGCTCGGAATAACGCAGTCGGCGGTGAGCCACATCATAAGCGGCATCGAGGAGGACTTCGGCTTTGCCGTCGTGACCCGCTCAAGAGCGGGGGTGAAGCTCACGCCGGACGGCGAGCGGATAATGCCGCCGCTGCGGGCGATCCTGAACTACTCCGAGCAGCTTCGGCAGACGGTCAGTGCGGTGCGCGGGCTTGACTCCGGCACCGTGCGCATCGGCGCATTCACCTCCGTTGCCGTCCACTGGCTGCCCGGCGTCATAAAGGAATTTCGCCGTGACTTCCCGAACGTGGACATAAAGCTTTTAAACGGCGACTACTACGACGTCGAGGAGTGGATAGAGCAGGGGCTTGTCGATCTCGGCTTCGTGACCGTGCCGAACAAGCTCTCCTGCGAGAGCATCCCGCTCATGGAGGACCGGCTCCTTGCCATACTGCCGCACGACCACAAGTTTGCGTCGTACCCGAAGTTTCCGCTCGTGGAGTGCGAAAACGAGCCGTTTATCACGCTGCTTGAGACCTCGAACCACGACGCCCGACGTGCGCTCTCGTCGGCGGGCATCGAGCCGAAGGTGCGCTTTTCAACGAAGGATGACTATGCGATAATCGCAATGGTGGAGCAGGGCCTGGGCATATCCATAATGCCGGAGCTGCTTTTGAAGGGTCGGCACGACGACCTTGAGATACGGGAGCTTGTGCCGCCGTCGAAGCGGACGATCGCTCTTGCGGTGCCGGAGATAAGCCGCCGCAGTCCTGCGACGAAGCGCTTTGCCGACTACATCATAAAGTGGGTCACGGAGTCTAAATAAAAATGAAAAACGCCCATGCGGTTATGCCCGCATGGGCGTTGTACGTTTTTGCTTATTACTCGTCGATATGCTCCATGCCTTGACTTACGATGGTGCGGACATGGTCGTCGGCAAGCGAGTAGAACACCGACTTGCCCTCACGCCTGCT
The DNA here is from genome assembly GCA_963610045.1 of Bacteroidaceae bacterium. Classification (GTDB taxonomy): domain Bacteria; phylum Bacillota; class Clostridia; order Oscillospirales; family Oscillospiraceae; genus F23-B02. Next base: position 18,767 of record CAVDMS010000009.1, on the reverse strand, counting down.
CTTTACGAGCTTGCTGCGCTTGAGCTGATTGAGCTGGTGCGATATCGCCGACTGCGTCATGTTGAGCGCCGCAGCGAGGTCGCAGACGCAGACCTCCGCCTCAAACAGCACGAACAGGATACGCATTCTCGTCGTGTCTCCGAACACACGGAACAGCTCCGCAAGGTCGAAGAGCTTTTCCTCCGGGGGCATTTTTTCGCTGATGATCTTGAGCAGCTCGGAGTGCACCTCCGGGGTCTCACAGCATTCGCTTGTGCGTTCGTTATTCATGTAAATACCTCCGGGATTTTTTCATATTATAGCACGTTTCGACGCCGCTGTCACAGATTTTTTACGTCGGATGGGTCCGACTTCGGGCAAATTTTTCGGAAGGTCTCTCCCTCAGTCAGCTTACGCTGACAGCTCCCTCGGAAGTGTAGAGCCATGAATTGGAGAATATCTCGCTGCGGCAAAAAGAATGAGATGCCAAGCAATTTTTCAGAAAAGGAAACCGAATATTTATCTGCACCTAAACTCTTTCCTGCCAGTGCAAAACGACTGCCATTCTCATGCCTCCCTCTGACGAGGGAGGTGTCAAAACCGTCAGGTTTTGACGGAGGGAGAGAAGACGTAACGCCCTTGTCGGCAGTAAAATATGCTCGCAACGCAGCAAGGAAAACGAAAATGCAAAACCACGCAACACATTGAAAACACAAGGAAAATCGGGGTTTTCTCTCCCTCAGTCAGCTTACGCTGACAGCTCCCTCGTCAGAGGGAGCCATGAATCGGTGCAAATTTTGCTGCGGCAAAAAGAACGAGCTGCCAAGCAATTTTTAGGCGAGGAAGCCAAGCATTACTGCTCATCTTGAAGCCTTACCGCCGATGCAAAGCGACCGCCGCACTCATGCCTCCCTCTGACGAGGGAGGTGTCAAAATCGTCAGATTTTGACGGAGGGAGAGAAAACGTCCGACGACGGATGCGCCGATGTTTTCTCTCCTGAGTTGTCACAGATTTTTTACGTTCAGCGCACGGATCGCATTGAGTACGGCGATGACCATGACGCCGACATCGGCGAAGATCGCAAGCCACATATCGGCAATGCCGAGTGCGCCCAAAACGAGGCACACGAGCTTTATGCCGAGCGCAAACACGATGTTCTCATAGACTATGCGCAGGCACTTTTTCGAGATTCGAATGGCTGTGACGAGCTTGCGGGGGTCGTCGTCCATAAGCACCATGTCGGCGGCTTCGATCGCAGCGTCGGAGCCGAGAGCGCCCATTGCGATGCCCACGTCCGCTCTGGAGAGCACGGGAGCGTCGTTGATGCCGTCGCCGACGAAGGCGAGCTTGTCGCCGCTTGCGAGGAAGTCCTCGACCTTCTTGACCTTGTCGGCGGGGAGCAGCTCACAGTACGCCTCGTCTATGCCAAGCTGAGATGCAACGCTCTTGCCGACATCCTTAGAGTCGCCGGTCAGCATTGCGACCTTCGAGACGCCGACCTTGCGCAGATCGGCTATCGCCTGAGCCGCACCGGGCTTTGCGCTGTCGGAGATGAGTATGTGTCCGGCGTAAGCGCCGTCTATCGCAATATGCACCACGGTGCCGACCTTTGAGACCTCACCGCAGTCAATGTTAAGCTCCGCCATGAGCTTTGCGTTTCCGGCTGCGACCTCAACGCCGTCGATCTTTGCGCGGACGCCTCTGCCGCTTATCTCACGCACGTCGCTTATGCGGCTCTTGTCGATCTCCTGCCCCCAAGCCTCGCACAGGCTGCGGCTTATGGGGTGAGTCGAAAAGCTTTCGGCAAGGGCGGCATACTCAAGGAGCTTGTCGTCCGATATACCCACGGGGCAAAGCTCGCTGACACGGAACACGCCCTGAGTAAGGGTGCCGGTCTTGTCGAACACCACACGGTTCACCTTGGACAGGGTCTCCATGTAGTTGGAGCCTTTTATCAGAACACCCGCACGGCTTGCGCCGCCGATGCCCGCAAAGAAGCTGAGCGGAATGCTGATGACGAGCGCACAGGGGCAGCTTATGACAAGCAGCGTCAGCGCTCTGTACAGCCAGTCGCCCCAGTCGGGGCTGCCGCCGCCGATGAGCTGCACCAGCGGAGGTACGATCGCAAGCAGGAGCGCCGAGATGCACACCGCAGGGGTGTAGATCCTTGCAAAGCGGGAGATGAAGTTCTCGGAGCGGGACTTTCTGGAGCCTGCGTTTTCGACGAGGTCGAGTATCTTCGACACCGTGGATTCTCCGAATTCCTTCTCGGTGCGGATCTTCAAAAGACCGCTGAGATTGATGCAGCCGCTTATCACCTCGTCGCCGGGCTTTACGTCACGGGGGAGGCTCTCGCCGGTCAGCGCACCCGTGTTGAGCGAGGACACACCCTCGGTCACAACGCCGTCGATGGGGATCTTCTCGCCGGGGCGCACCACGATTACGGTGCCGACGGCGACCTCGTCGGGATCGACCTTTATAAGTTCACCGTCCTCGCCCTCGATGTTGGCGTAGTCGGGACGGATGTCCATGAGCTGGCTGATGCTTCTGCGGCTCTTGCCGACGGCGTAGCTCTGGAACAGCTCACCGATCTGATAGAACAGCATGACCATCGCACCCTCGGCATAGTCGCCGAGCGCAATTGCGCCGACGGTCGCAACCGCCATCAGGAAGTTCTCGTCAAAGGGCTGACGGTTTAAAACGCCCTTGACCGCCTTTATCAGAATGTCATAGCCGATAACGAGGTAGCAGGCGAAAAACAGCAGCTTTTCGGGTGTGCCTTCAAGCGCCGGGATAAGAGATAAGAGAGCCAGCGCCACCGCTGCGATTATCCGCAGCAGCATTTTCTTTTGCTTCTTATTCATACAAATCACCTATCAGAGATAGATTTCGCAGTCGTCCTCAACCTTTTTGCAATTTGCCAGAACCTTCTTCATGACCTCGGCGGGGACTGCACCCTCCTCAAATTCAACGGTCATCTTGAGCGCCATGAAATTCACGACAGCGTCGGAAACGCCCTCGGTCTTCTTTGCGGCCTGCTCCATTTTGTTTGCACAGTTTGCGCAGTCAACGTCTATTTTGTAGGTCTTTTTCATGGTATGTTCCTCCAAATCAATTAAACATTTGAACATCTGTTCAAGTGTTATTATATGCAAGCCGCAGCATTTGTCAACAGGAAAATGAAAAAATTTTTTGTGCATAGAGACGAAAATGCGCAAAAAAACAATGGGCAGTATGTTTACTGCCCATTACATATATAATGTTTACTTTTCGCTGCGTGCGACGTGACGCTTTATCGCATCAAAGGACTCGTCGCTGATGACGTGTTCCATCTTGCAGGCGTCCTCGGCGGCGACGTCCGGCGAAACGCCGAGACGGGTGAGAAAGCCGGTGAGGGTGGTGTGGCGCTCGTACATCTTATTTGCGACGGACAAGCCCTCCTCGGTCAGGCGGAGGTAGCCGTTATCCTCAACGGTGAGGTAGCCGCCGTTTTTGAGCAGCCCCACGGCACGGCTCACGCTCGGCTTGGAGTAGCCCATGTATTCGCAGACGTCGATCGCCCGAACGTCGCTCATTCGCTTTGAAAGTATGTAGATGGTTTCGAGGTACATTTCCCCGGATTCCTGAAGATTCATATTATTCTCCTATGTAGTTCAATAAAGTAACTATACCACGTCTTTCCCGATTTTTCAAGTGCCGTCTAATTCCTACTAAGTGACTTGGAAATAGTGTACAAAACAGGGGGTTAGCGCAGACTAACCAATTGTGCAAGCTTACAAAAATGCGTCAGACTATTGACTTTGACGAAAAAAGTGCTACTATCATCGTGAGGTTAGCGAGAGCTAACTGATTTTTCAAGAGAACGGTTAGCCTGTGCTAATCGCAGAGAGAAGGGTAGAGAATGATGCCTTTAACATTGGCAGGCGTCGGCGAACAAAATACCGTCAAAAGAGTCGCCGGAAAGCCGGAAGTAAAAAAGCATCTTGAAAATCTCGGCTTTGTAGTCGGGAGCGACGTCACGGTGCTCAACTCGATAGGCGAGAACGTGATCGTCAAAGTCAAGGAAGCCAGGATCGCAATCAGTGCGGAAATGGCGCAGAAAATATATGTATGAGGAGCAAAAGGAAATGAAGACACTGAGAGATGTTAAGATCGGCGAAACGGTCGCCGTCAAAAAGCTCCACGGAGAGGGCGCCATAAAGCGCCGCATCATGGACATGGGAATTACCAAGGGCGCCGAGATCTATGTTCGCAAGGTCGCACCGCTCGGAGATCCCATCGAGCTGACCGTGAGAGGCTACGAGCTGTCGCTGCGTAAGGCAGACGCAGAAAAGATCGAGGTGGAATAAATGAGTAAGGAAAAAGAAATCAAAATTGCCCTTGCGGGCAACCCGAACAGCGGTAAAACCACCCTGTTCAACGCCCTGACCGGCGCAAATCAGTTCGTCGGCAACTGGCCGGGCGTTACCGTAGAAAAGAAGGAAGGCAAACTTAAAAAGTACAGCGATGTGACGGTCGTTGACCTTCCTGGCATATACTCCCTCTCTCCCTATACGCTTGAGGAGGTCGTTGCTCGCAATTACCTCCTCGGTGAGCGTCCCGATGCGATACTGAACATCATCGACGGCACCAACTTGGAGAGAAACCTGTACCTGACCACTCAGCTCACCGAGCTGGGCATCCCCGTAGTCGTCGCCATCAACATGATGGATATAGTTCGCAAGAACGGCGACGTTATCAACATCAAAGAGCTGTCCAGAGAGCTCGGCTGCAAGGTCGTTGAGATCTCGGCACTCAAGGGAACCGGCGTTCCCGAAGCCGCAGCCGCTGCGGTCGATGCCGCAAAGAACTCCAAGACCATTCCGATGCACTCCTTCTCCGGCGCCGTTGAGCATGCGATCGCTCACATCGAGGAGCACGTTCTGCACGATATGCCCGAAGAGCAGCAGCGTTGGTATGCAATCAAGATCTTCGAGCGTGACGAGAAGGTCCTGAGCAGACTGAACATCAAGCCCGATGCTCTCGAACACATAAACGCCGACATCGAAGCTGCCGAAAAGGAGCTTGACGACGACGCAGAAAGCATCATCACCAACGAGCGCTACATCTACATAGCATCCATCATCAAGGCGTGCTACAAGAAAAAGAATGCAGGAAAGCTTACCAATTCCGATAAAATAGATAAGGTCGTCACTAACCGTTGGGCTGCGATCCCCATTTTTGCGGTTGTAATGTTCCTTGTTTACTGGATCGCAATGGGACCCTTCGGTTCCATGCTCACCGACTGGACCAACGACGTGTTTGCCGCAGAGTTCCTTCAGGGCAACGCCGCAGAGCTCATGGAGAGCTGGGGCGCAGCCGACTGGCTGACCGGCCTCGTTGTTGACGGTATCATCGGCGGTGTCGGCGCCGTCCTCGGCTTCGTTCCGCAGATGCTCGTTCTCTTCCTGATGCTCTGCATCCTTGAGGACGTAGGCTACATGGCCCGTGTCGCATTTATCCTTGACCGTGTGTTCCGTAAGTTCGGTCTCTCCGGCAAGAGCTTCATCCCCATGCTCGTCGGCAGCGGCTGCGGCGTTCCGGGTATCATGGCATCCCGTACCATCGAAAACGAGCGTGACCGTCGTATGACGATCATGACCACCTGCTTCATCCCCTGCGGCGCAAAGATGCCCATCATCGGCATGTTCGCCGGTGCACTCTTCGGCGGCAGCGCACTTGTCTCCGTATCCTGCTACTTCATCGGCGTTGCGGCGATCATCATCTCCGGCATCATGCTTAAGAAGACCAAGCCCTTCGCAGGCGAACCCGCTCCCTTCGTTATGGAGCTTCCCGCATACCACGTTCCCGCAGTCGGCAACGTTCTCAGAGGCACTTGGGAGCGCGGCTGGTCCTTCATCAAGAAGGCCGGTACCGTCATCCTTCTGTCCGCAATCGTGCTGTGGTTCCTCCAGGGCTTCGGCGTTGTGGACGGCACCTTCCAGATGGTTGAGGACAACAACGACTCCCTGCTTGCAGCAGTAGGCAATGCAGTATGCTTCATCTTCGCACCCCTCGGCTTCGGCGATTGGCAGTCCACCGTGGCGACCGTCACCGGACTTATCGCAAAGGAAAACGTCGTTACCACCTTCGGTGTCCTGTTCGGACTCGGCGGCGAGGTCGACGAGACCACCAAGGGTCTGCTTGTCGAAGTTTCCAAGCACTACACCGAGCTTTCCGCTTACAGCTTCATGCTCTTTAACCTCCTGTGCGCACCGTGCTTCGCCGCAATGGGCGCAATAAAGAGGGAAATGAACAACGCAAAGTGGACTTGGGCAGCAATCGGCTACATGTGCGTGTTCGCATATGCGATCTCCCTCATGGTCTACCAGTTCGGTTCTTGGTTCACCGCAGGCGGCGGCAACGTCATCGGAACCATCGTTGCGGTAATCATCCTTGCGTTCATGCTCTACATGCTCTTCCGCCCCTACAAGGAGGCAGAGACCCTCGACGCAAGAGAGTACAGCGCAGTACGCTGAGCTTAAGTTACCGAAGCAAATCTAAAAGAAGGAGGAATAAAAATGCTTGACTGGATAGCTGCCAACACCGCAAACATCATTATCATTGCGATACTCGTTGCGGTCGTGACCTTAGTTATAATTAAGCTCGTTCGGGACAAGAAAGCAGGACGAAGTGCCTGCGGAGGCAAATGCTCCGGCTGCGCTATGGGCGGCTGCTGCGGCAGCGCCGGACTGAAAAACGTATCCGAGCTTGCGTCCGGCATGAAATCCTCCGACTCTCCCGCACCCTGTGCGCATAAGCACTGAGAAAGGGTGTGACCGACTATGGATGCACTAACATTTGTCATCATACTTCTCATTGTTGTCTTTGCCGTCTTTGTGATACGTGGCTACGCCAAAAAGCTGGCGCACGGCTGCTGCGGAAGCGGCGGCGACGCCGAGCAGCGAGTCAAGGTGAAGGATAAAAACAAATCTCATTACCCATATACCGCCATCCTCACCGTTGACGGAATGATGTGTTCCGGCTGCGAGGTACGCATTGAAAATGCACTTAATTCCTTAGACGGAGTGTGGGCAAAGGCCTCTTCTTCAGACGGAAGCGTGCGTGTCCTGATGAAATCCCCCCTTTCGGAGGACACGCTGCGCTCCACAATTAACGATCTCGGCATATACACCTTAATGAAAGCCGAGTTTCAGCGGTGACGAAAAGTCCCGGCAACACATTGTGTTGCCGGGACTTTATCTTATTTCAGCACAACCTCGAATTGGCGGCCGGTGGAGGCATCAACGAGAATGCGAACCTCCTCGCCGCCGGGGGAAATGCAGTCAAAGTCGTAGCACAGGCGCTCGCTCGTGTAGGTCGGGCAGAGCGTTAAGCGGCAGCCGGTGACGGTGAGCGTGTCCGGCAGGGCCTGCATCGCCCTCTCCTGCGTTATCTCCGGCTTTGTCAGGTCAGCGCCGTGATTTTCAAGGTAGTCCGTTGCGTTGAACGCATACAGCTCCCCGTTGTCCGCCGCCACGGAGACGGTGACCTTCTCGGTGTCGAGCAGCACGCCGTCGGCGCTTACAGGCGCATAGCTTGCGGTAAGCACGCTGTTCACCCGATAGGTGGACACGAGCCGCATATCGGGGTATCCTGCGTTTTTCAGAAGCTCCTCCGCCTTGGCGATCAGCTCCTCGTCGCTCATATCCCCCGCAACGCTGCGGTTTTGGCTGAAGCTCATGATCTCGCCCGCGGCGTTCACCATGACGCTTCCGCCCTCAAAGCCGAAGCAGTAGCTCCCGTTTTCTCCCGCAAACTCAAGCTCTAAGTCCGATCTGTTTGTAAACTCCCTTGCGCTTGCCAGCGCCTCGTCCTCGCTCACCGTTTTGCCGGGAGCGGACTTTTCCGCCTTGGCGTAAACGCCGTCGTAGGAAAGCTCCGGCAGCTCACCGAACTCCTCCTCGAACGCCTTCATGCGGGAGCTTACGAGACTGCTCGTATCGCCGTCGAAGTACGGCTCGCCCGGTGCGTCCATGAGCGCCGTTCCGTCGTTTACGTCGCTCTGAAGCTTTTCGAGCGACTCTTTAAGCGTTCCCGCCGTCTCGGAAAGCTCCGAGAGCTTTTCACGCTCTGCGTCCGTAAAGCCCTCGGCGGCGCAGGTTTTCATTAAGGAAGCTGCATAGTCGCCGCATATGCCCAAAAACGACGCCGTCTTTTCAAGCTCATAGCTCGAAAACGGCAGCACGCCCATGGTCATCTCTGCGGCAAGGCAGTTTGAATATATCTCTCCGCATATCTGCATACTAATTTCACTGCCCTTGGCGTAAGAGCCTCGCTTCAGGGCGGAGTCGAGATTCGACACCGACAGCACGACCTCCTCGAAGGCGTGACCGTAGCCGTAGCCTGCGCTGCGACTGTAGGCGGTATTCCTTGCGCACTGCACGCAGGCGTATGCGCCGAGAGCTATCACGGCGGCGGTGAAATAGGTTATTATCAGTATAAAGGTCTTTTTCCTTATCCTCATTTTTGCACACTCCTTTGCGCATATTTTACCCGCATCGGGGCGTTTAATTCGCAATTGACAAGGTCGGCGCTTTGTTGTATCATGTAGCCGCAAAAGCGCCGCACCCCGCAGGACGGGGGCGACAGCAGGAGGTATAAAAATGAATAACGGCAAAAAAGCGGGCGGCACCCAAAGAATGGCCGGCCTTGCGATCTTCACCGCACTCATCGTCGTTTTGACGGTGCTGTGTACCTTTGTTAAGTTCGGACCCGTATCCATCACGCTTGCGCTTGCGCCCATCGTCATCGGCGCAGCACTGTACGGAGCGGGAGCCGGAGCGTATCTCGGATTCGTGTTCAGTCTGGTAGTGCTTCTTACGGGACTTTTCGGATGGGACGGCGGTTTTATTCTCATGCTCTTCGACATGAAATGGTACGGGCTTATCCTCACTGTTCTTGTGAAGGGTACTGCGGCGGGCTACGCTGCGGGGCTTGTGTACCGTCTCCTGTGTAGGAAAAGCGAGAAGGCTGCGGTCCTTGTGGCCGGCATCGTCTGCCCCGTCGTCAACACGGGACTGTTCTTTGCGGGAATGGCACTGTTCTTCATGGACACCCTCAGCGGCATGGCGGCAAGCGCCGGACAGCCCGTCATCGTGTACATGGTCCTCGGACTTGCGGGCATCAACTTTGTTGTTGAGCTGCTCGTGAACATCGCACTTTCCTCCGGCATTACGCACATCATCAAAAGCAGGAAAAGAGGCAGAGCATGATACTGACCATTGACGTCGGCAACACAAACGTCGTGATGGGCTGTGTGGAGGACGGCAAAATAGTCTGCCGCAGCCGCATGGCGACAAACCCCAACGACCTTTCGAGCGACTATGCGCTGAAAATGCGGCAGAGCCTTGAGTTTGAAAACATCGACTTTCGCAGCATCGACGGAGCGATACTGTCCTCCGTGGTGCCGCAGCTCAACCTTGTCATAAAGACTGCGGTCAAAAAGCTCACGGGACTTGACTGCATCGTCGTCGGAGCCGGGATAAAGACCGGCATGAACGTTAAGATCGACGACCCCGGCACGCTTGCGGGCGACCTCATCACAGGGGCGGTCGGCGCTGCGGCGCTGTATAAGCCGCCGCTTATCGTGGTGGACATGGGGACCGCAACGACCGTCGTTGCCATCGACCGAGACGGAGCATACATCGGAGGAGCGATCGTTCCGGGCGTCAAGCTCTCGTACTCGGCGCTTGCATCCGGCACAAGTCTTTTGCCGAACATTTCGATAGAAGCGCCGCAGCGCTGCATCTGCACGAACACGGTGGACAGCATGAAGTCCGGCGCCGTTTTCGGCACGGCGGCGATGATAGACGGCATGATAGACCGCATGGAGGCAGAGCTGAATGCGCCCGTGACCGTCGTTGCGACGGGTGGGCTTTCCGGCTCCATCATACCCTACTGCCGCCGCAGGATAGAGTATGAGCCCGACCTGTTGCTTAAAGGTCTTGCGATACTCTATCAGAAAAACGCAAGGCATAAAAAGTGATAAAGTAAAAGGCACCGCACGGCGGTGCCTTTTTGTCAACAGTTCAATAGTTTAAAAGCTCGGCGTCTATACCGCTCTTCAGCTCGCTCACGGCACCGTCGCCGTCGCCCGCCTCGATGAGGTCGGTAAAGCGCACGAGCCTGTTTATCGCATTGCCGATGCCGTAGTGCCGCAGGTAGAGGCTCCAAAAATCCAGCGACACCTCCTTTGTGGCGTTGAACATCATGGGGAACATCATGCTCCCCGTGAGCGAACACATGGTCTTGTGGAAGGTAAAAAACTTCTCCGCAAACACACGCATATCGCTCTCGCCGGAAGCAACTGCGTCGCCGATGTCCTCGATCATCCTGCGCAGCACCGCAATGTCGGCTGCCGTGCGGCTTTCTGCGAGACGGCGCATACCCAGCCCCTCGATCGCAAGGCGAATGTCGAGAATATCCCGCACTGTGTCCTTTTGCAGGATGCTGCCGTTAAAGCGCATGATGGCGGCGAAGGTCTCAAGATTGCCGTCTACACGATAATTTGCGACCGACACGCCGCTTTGCGGGCGGATGCTGACAAGCCCCATGCGCTGTAGCTCCTGAAGCCCCGAATGGACGACCGTTTTGCTGATGCCCATCTGCTCGGCAAGCGCCCTCTCCGGCGGCAGCTTTGCCCCGACGGGAAGCTGCCCCGACAGTATCATCGTCGCAATGCGTTCCTTAAAAAGCTCCTTCACGGACGGAGCCTCGATCTTTCCGAAATCCATTACCGCACTCCCTTCACCGATTGGTCTTACCAAAACCAATCGGATTTTTTGACGTCAAAAATATACATATATGCGCCGCTGCGTTAAGTCAAATGGCTGAAAATGCGGAACAGGCATTGACTGTCCGCACATTTAGGCATTTAATGCATTGGTAAGACCAATTTAATATACGAAACCCCGTTTGTCAATACAGCAAAGGAGAGATTTCATGGAACAGGGAGTAAGAGAACCGATAATCAAGCTCGGTAAGAAGCTTACCGACAGAGCGGACATTAAGCTCGGTCTGACGAAAATGACCGAGAACGAGCCGGAGTACGTCGGTCTGAGTACGGTCGTCACCGACGAGATGGCGGAGATCGCACTCAAAATGGACATCCGCAAGGACTATCTCACCTCGGACGTCGCAAAGCTCATCGGAAGGGACGAGGCGTACACGGAGGATATGCTCTGGAAGATGGCGAAGGTCGGTCTTTTGGAGTTTAACTACCAGGGCCCCGACGGCGCACGCCAGTGGGTGCTGCCCCGCTTCGTACCCGGCGTTGCGGAGTATGTGAATATGCACATCGAGCAGGCGGAGGCGCATCCCGAGCTTGGCATGATGTTTGACCGCATGGGCTTCCTGCCGCTTAAAAAGATCACCCCCATGGTGCCTCCCGGAGGCGCAGGCATCGGCATGCACACGATCCCCGTGGAAAGCGCCATTCCCGCCGACTCACAGTCGGTGTCGCTTGAGCATATCTCGCACTGGCTCGACAAGTACGACGGTCTGTACGCCGCATCCACCTGCTCCTGCCGTACCATTCACCGCATCATGGGCGACGCAGCGGGCGAGATGGAGGAGGACTGCTGCATCGGCGTCGGCGACATGGCACGCTACCTCGTTGACACGGGCATCGGTCACTACATAAGCCGTGAGGAGGTCCTCACGATACTCAAGCGTGCCGAAGAAAACGGCTACGTTCACCAGATAACGAACATCGACGGTGAGGACAAGATCATCGGTATCTGCAACTGCGACCTTGCGGTGTGCGTTGCGCTCAGGACCTCGCAGCTGTTTAACACCCCGAATATGTCGGCGAGCGCATACAGGGCGCACGTTGACGCCGAAAAGTGCGTTGCCTGCGGCAAATGTGCCGAGGTATGCCCCGCAGGTGCGGCAAAGCTCGGTCAGAAGCTCTGCGCAAAGAGCGGAAAGGTGGAGTACCCCGTACAGCCGCTGCCCGACAATACCCCCTGGGGCGAGCATATGTGGAATCACGACTACACGAACACCAACCGCCGCAACTGCCACGAGTCCGGCACCTCTCCCTGCAAGGCGGCGTGTCCCGCACACATCGCCGTTCAGGGCTACATCAAAATGGCTGCCGAGGGCAGATACCTTGACGCTCTCAAGCTCATAAAGCAGGACAACCCCTTCCCGGCGGTCTGCGGCAGCATATGCAACCGCCGCTGCGAGGACGCCTGCACGAGGGGAGCGGTTGACGGAGCCGTTGCGATAGACGAGATAAAGAAGTTCGTCGCTCAGTACGAGCTGAAGGAAGAAAACCGCTACATCCCCGAAAAGCGTATGCACAAGATCGGCACCGAGCCTTACACCGAGAAGATAGCGATCATCGGAGCGGGCCCTGCGGGCATGAGCTGCGCCTACTGGCTTGCCAACATGGGCTATGCTAATGTGACCGTCTTTGAGCGCAACCCCGTCCCCGGCGGTATGCTCACGGCGGGCATCCCCTCCTTCCGTCTTGAGAGAAATATAATCGAGGCGGAGATCGACGTTCTGCGTCAGATGGGCGTCGAGTTTAAGTGCGGCGTCGAGGTCGGCAAGGACGTGACCATAGAGCAGCTCCGTGGCGAGGGCTATAAGGGCTTTTACCTTGCCATCGGCGCACAGAAGTCGGCGGCGCTCGGCATCCCCGGCGAGGAGCTTTCCGGCGTTTACGGAGCGGTCGATTTCCTGCGTGCGGTGAACCTCGGAGATAAGCCCGAAGCGGGCGCAAAATGTGCCGTCATAGGCGGCGGCAACGTCGCTATCGACGCTGCCCGCACCGCCGTCCGTTTGGGCGCCGACGTCACCGTCGTCTACAGAAGAAAAGAGTCCGATATGCGTGCCGACCCGGAGGAGATCGCCGAAGCGAAGGCGGAGGGCGTGAAGTTCCTGTTCGAGTATAAGCCCGTTGAGATAAAGGGCGCCGGCGGCAAGGCGCAGGCGCTCGTGTGCGACTGTGGCGAGGTCGAGGCGGACTGCATCATTGCGGCGATAGGTCAGCGTGTCGATTGGGGCAAGCTCGACGTCGGCGCACTCAAGATCGGCGAAAAGGCGCTTGCCGAAGCCGACGCCGTGACCTACCAGACCGCACAGCTCGACATCTTCGTCGGCGGCGACGTGTACACGGGTCCGAAGTTTGCGATAGACGCCATCGCTGCCGGACGTGAGGGTGCGATCTCCCTGCACCGCTATGTGCATCCCGGCAACAGCCTCACAAACTCCCGCAACCCCTACGACTACTCCAAGCTCGACCGCACGGAGGTCGTTATTTCCACCGACAGCTTCGACTGCCCCGCAAGGCAGAAGGTCATGCACGACGGCAGCAAGGCAAAGAGCTTTTCGGACGACCGTCTCGTGTTCACCGAGGAGCAGGTCAGGGCGGAGGCATCCCGCTGCCTCGGCTGCGGCGTTTCCGTCGTCGATGTAAACAAGTGCATCGGCTGCGGTCTCTGCACCACCCGCTGCGAGTTCGACGCCATTCACCTGCGCCGTGACCACCCGGAGGCGACGCATATGATCCGCTGCGAGGATAAGCTCAAGGAGATACTGCCTTACGCTGCAAAGCGTGCGGCAAGGATCAAGATAAGCCGGCTCAAAGAGAAATTCGCAAAGTAAAAACCAAAACGCCGTGGGCATAGCCACGGCGTTTTTCTGTCTTGCCCTTGACACCCTACCGTTCGGTAGCTATAATGCCCATGGAGGATTTGAGAAAAAGGAGGGCTAACATGGAAAGAGGAAGCACAAAGCGGGAGATCCTCGAAGCGGCGCTGGAGCTGTTTTCCGTGCAGGGCTACGAGGCGACCTCGGTCTCGCAGATAGCCGATGCGGTCGGGATACGGAAGGCGTCGCTGTACAGTCACTTTTCGGGAAAGCAGGAGATACTGGACACGCTCCTTGAGACTCTGACGGAGGAGTACGAGGCACGTTCGATGTTTTCAAAAAAGAAGCACGGTGATATTGCTGAGGAGCCGGCGCTTGAATTTTGGGAGCTGCCGGATGAGGAGGCGGAGCAGCTTGTTCTCAAGCACATCGCATATATCATCCACGATCCGCACATCGCCAAGGTGCGCAAGCTGCTGACGATAGAGCAGTTCAGAAATCCGGAGCTTAAACGCCTGCAAACCAAACGCAGCTACACCGACGTGATGCGCTATTTTGAGGAGCTTGTCGAGGTGTTTATCTTGCAGCACAGGCTGAGAGACGGCGACAGGGAGGTCATGGCGGCACAGCTTTGTCTCCCGGTGTCAATGTGGATAGCTCTGTGCGACCGTGAGCCGGAGCGTGAGGCGGAGGTCATGGAGCTTATCCGTCGGCACATCCGCCAATTCTTTGAGGCGTATCGGGGCGAAGGGGAGTAAGAATGTCAAAGCGAGCAAGACAGTATATCGGAATTTTGGCGGCGGTCGTCGCCTACTACGTCGTCCACGAGGGGGCGCATCTTGTCTATGCCCTTATTACGGGGACGTTTAAGAGAGTAAATTTTATGACCCTCGGCGTGCAGGTGGACGTCTTTGCCGAGCGCATGAGCGACACGCAGCTCGGCGTCTTTTGCCTCGTCGGAGCCGTGGCGACCTTCGCTGCGGCGTATGTGCTGGTGCTGCTTGCGGGCAGGATCGCAAAGGCAAAAAGCAAGCTGCTCCGTGCGGTCGTGTATTACATCACCGTTGCGCTTCTGCTCCTTGATCCGCTGTACCTCAGTCTGCTGTGCGGGCTGTTCGGCGGCGGCGACATGAACGGCATAGCGCTGCTTGTGCCGGAGCTTGCGGCAAGGCTCGGCTTCGGCGCACTGCTCATCTTAAACGCATTGGCGTTTTTTAAGCGTGTGCTGCCGGTGTACAGCCGCTCGTTTTCAGAGAGCGGCACGGAGGAAAAGTAAAGAAAAAACGACAAATCTCAATGAGATTTGTCGTTTTTGCGTAGTATCACAAAATTTGATAGCTCTTTGTGAATTTGTACTTCCCGATCACGAACTTCTTTGTGTCGATCCTGTCTGCAAGCTCGCTCGTGGTGATGAAATCCTTCGTCACCTTCACAAGGTACTGCTTTGCGCCCTTCTCGACGAGGTAGTATGAGGCGATCTCGCTGAGCTGGTCCAAAATGTCGACGACGCCGGGCTGGATGAAGAAGTCGATCCACCACTCGACCCTGCTCATTTTCCTTGTTCTGAGCAGCGAATATATGGCGCTTGCGTCGCCGTGCTTTGCGGCGCACACGGCGTCCCGCCTGTCACGGCAGCGTCCGCTCGGCTCGCGATCGGATAAGCTTATCGGCTCCTTGGTCTCGTTAAAGCTTATCTTTTCATCGTCGTCGAGCAGGTAGTCGATGCTCGTGTTCAGCAGGGCGGCGATCGCTTTCAGGTTGCCGATGTCCGGCATGCCCTTGCCGCTTTCCCACTTGGCAACCGCAGACCTCGAAACGCTTATTTTTTCGGCAAGCTGCTCCTGCGACAGCCCCGACTCTTTTCTTGCTTCCTTCAGCTTTTCTCCGAATGTCATAGTGCCGACCTCCTCTGTCTTCTTCTGAGGTCATCATAGCGCACTTATGCCCGATGCGCAAGAAACGATGCGTACCGCCGCCGTTACGCTCCGTAACACCGACAGATATTGCACTCATTATTGCATCAAAGGAGGGGAGGACGCTCATGGTTTTAATGAATAATGCAAAAGTAAAATCCTGCCGATCAAACGGCAGGATTTTGGGTTTGGCGGAAGCGGTGGGATTCGAACCCACGAGCCCGTGAGGACTACCTGATTTCGAGTCTTTTATGCAACTGTGACGGGGGTGCCCGTTTTGAGGTCGTTTCAGGAACCCCTGTCCCCGCCAAAACCCGCATGAAATCAGGCTTTTCCGCCCCGAAAGCCTTGCGGGACGGGCTTTTTGGAAAATGGGTTCAAATCGGCATTTTTCCGATTTTGGAGAGAAATGCGGGAAGATAGGAGAGAAAAATCGGGAGACGGCCATACACCGCAGAATAGAGCTTCAAACCGACGAAAATCTATTTTTGAGGTGTTACAAATGGATGTATTCCCCATCAACTGGGACAGTGTTCCCGATGTAATGAACAAGGAGCAATTCTTCCGGATCTGCCATATCAGCAAGTCCACGGCGCTGCACCTGCTCAAAAGCGGCAAGGTGCCCTGCGAGTGCTCCGGCAAGAAAACCCGGTGCTATAAGATCCGGAAAGAGGATGTGAAGGCCTACTTGGAGGAACGGGCGATCTTTCCCGAACTCTATTCTGCGCCGAAGGGCTGGTACGGTACCCACTATGTGGCGAAGCTCTCCAAGGAGCTGCCGGAGGACACGCTGCGGCAGATGCACGGCTACTATGAAAAGCTGCTGCGCAAATACCCGGATGTGGTCACGGTGAAGGATGTGGTGGCCCTGACCGGCTACACCCAGACCACCGTCCACAACTGGTGCAGCCGTGGGTCACTGAAGGCCTTCCAAAAGGGATTGAAGTTCTGCATCCCGAAAATCTTTCTCGTGGACTTCTTCTGCTCCTTGACCTTCCGCTCCATTACCCGTAAAAGCCTTTGGCATATCCAGACGCTGAACGAGTTCAGCCGGAAGATGAAGCGGAAGTGATCTTTTTCTGGTGGCATTTGCAAAGTTCGCTGTAAAAAGTGTAGTCAGACAACGAAAGTTCGTTGTATTTTTTGTGGAGACAAGGTGAAGGCCTGTTGCAGATGCACGGAATTACCTTGTTTAGGCCAAAATACAGGTGCATCGTATTTTGGCCTAAAACCTATAACCTGCTATAATCCAGCACCGACCGTGTGATTCAGAAATTCGCACACTCGCACTTACCTTTCGGTTTTGTTAGACTGTAATCGAAAGGCAGGTGCGCTCTGTTTTGTTGGGGCATCGATGGTGTACCTGCCGGAAGAATTGCAAACGGGAGGATCACATATGAAATCACTATTTGAGCAGCAGGGCGGCACTTACACACGGCAAGGTGACTATTGCCTGCCGAATGTTTGCTTACTGCCCGAAGAAGAACGGCCTATCGGCATTTACGGCCAGCGGCGGCGCGCCTTTCTGAAGGAGCACCACCGGGTTCTATATTATAACCTGCTGACCGCCGGGACGCTGGATGGGCACCTTGCAGACATCGAGGTGCAGGCGCAGGAACTCTTTCTTCGGTTGGTAGAACAATACACAGCCGCTGAGGGCGTGACGGAGGCGTTAAAGGCCAATGACCCGCAGGCGTGGGTGCGGAAGATGAACGGCATCCGAAACCGGGAGAATGAGGTCGTGATGCAGGAAATTGTATATGGGTAATGAGCAAGCGGGGGTTGAACGCCTCCGCTTGTTTTATATATTGCCCAGCTTGCTTCGTTGAAAAGTAGCCTGATAATTCCAGCAAGTTTTCAACGGGGAATAGGCTCCAAAAAAGAATAATGCTATTTCAGAATGGCATTATTCCGAAATTCGTTGACATTATTCTTTTGTCTAGGTATAATGTACTTGTGATATTATGCGTGGAGGTATCCCCTTATGGCTGAAATGATCTCGGTAAGAGAGGCAGCAGTGCGCTGGAATATAACGGAGCGGAGAGTTGCGACGCTCTGCAAGGACGGAAGAATCGCCGGTGCGAAAAAGCAGGGCAATCGTTGGCTGATCCCGGCTGACACGCAGAAGCCGGTGGATCAGCGGCTTAAGACGGGCGCTTTCCGCAAAACGGAGCGTGCGCCGAAGCTGCCCCTGCCCATTGGTGTGTCCAACTACTGCCTTGCGTCGTCGGAATACTACTACATCGACAAGACGATGATGATCAAAGACTTCATCGACGAGCGCCCGATGGTGACGCTGTTTACCCGTCCCCGCCGCTTCGGCAAGACGCTGAATATGGATATGCTGCGCACCTACTTCGAAAAGAGTGACAGTGATACTTCCGTTTACTTCCGGGATAAGAAAATCTGGGCCTGCGGCCAGAAATACCGGGATTATCAGGGCAAGTACCCCGTGATCTTCCTGACCTTCAAGGATGTGAAGTTTGACACTTGGGAGGAGACCTTTGCGGCCATCCGGGATATTTTCGCAAAGGAGACCCGGCGGCACAAGGAACTGTTGACCAGCGACAAGTGCGACGAGTACAGCAAAAAGGCGTATGAAAAGCTGGCCGACGGCAAGGTCGGCGAAGTGGAGCTGGCATCGGCGCTGCTGGATTTGTCGGCTATGCTGCACAAGCACTATGGAACTGCGCCCATCATCATCATCGATGAATACGACACCCCCATCCAGCAGGGCTATCAGAAGGACTACTACGACAAGGTCATCCAGTTTATGCGGAACCTGTTTTCCGGTGGTTTCAAGGATAATCAGCACCTGTCCTTCGGCTTCCTCACCGGCATTCTGCGGGTGGCCAAGGAGAGTATCTTCAGCGGGATGAACAACCTGTCCATCAACTCCGTGCTGGACAACAAATACAGCGCCTACTTCGGCTTCACCGCCGACGAGGTGATGGAGATGGCGGAATACTACGGCGCTGCCGATAAGTATGACGAGATTTGCCAGTGGTACGACGGCTACCGCTTCGGCAAGACGGAGATTTTCAACCCGTGGTCGGTGGTCAACTACTTCAGCAACGAGTGTGAGCCGAGACCCTTCTGGGTCTCCACCGGCAGCAACGATATTATCGGGGAAGTGCTTGCCCAAGCGGATGAGGAGATTTATAACCGTCTGACCTCCCTGGTCAACGGCGAGACCTTCACCACCTTCATCGACACCGGCGTGATCTATCCGC
>CAVDMS010000008.1:6719-38864 GCA_963610045.1 Bacteroidaceae bacterium | reverse complement strand
TGCCTCGTTGCCGTCCATCGTCTTGTACTTCCTTACCATATCTTTTCCTCCGAAACAGAATTGGTCTGTATTATCCCTACGCAAGTAGTTTATCATTAAATAAGCACGCTGTAAACACCGCTTTCGATGTAAAAAATTTAGCTTGCTCTTTGTGTTTCACTGTATTATAATGTCTTAGTATTTGTTTGATGTTTAGTAGCTTAACATATGAAAGGAGTCCCGAACTATGGTGAATATAAGCAACGAAAACGGCAACATCAGCATCACCAGTGAGGTCTTCACGAACATAGCAGGTCTTGCGGCGACGAGCTGCTTCGGCGTTAAGGGCATGGCAGGTCGCAGCAAGGAGGGCGGTCCCCTCCAGCTTTTGAGACGTGAGTCCATGTCAAAGGGCGTTTTTACCCACTTCGACGAGGACGGCAGCATCACTCTTGAGCTGCATATCGGTGTCGATAAGGACGTAAATATCGCCGCCGTGTGCCGCAGCATTATAAAGGAAGTCTGCTATAAGGTCAGCAAGGCGACAGGCGTTCCCGTAAAGAGCGTCGATGTTTTTGTTGACACCGTGCTTCTTGACTGATATTATTACACGAATTCCTCCCGGAGGTGCTATTGCATTGAGAGAATATATAGATGCCGCTTTATTTAAGGACATGATCCTGTGTGCGGATGCGGCACTCGCCGAAAACACAAGAGAGATAAACGAGCTTAACGTCTTCCCCGTTCCCGACGGCGATACGGGAACCAACATGGGGCTTACCATGAATAACGCCGCTACCGAGCTTCGCAAGAAGAGCTTCGCTTCCGTATCCGCTGCGGCAGACTGCGTTTCCGGCGCTCTGCTGAGAGGTGCAAGGGGCAATTCCGGCGTTATCCTTTCCCTGCTGTTCCGAGGCATATCCAAGCGCATAAAGGGCATGGATACCGTCGGCGCCAAGGAGTTTGCCGAGGCGATGAACGACGGCGTCGATGCCGCCTACAAGGCGGTCATGAAGCCCGCCGAGGGTACGATACTGACGGTCGCACGTCTTGCGTCCGCTGCGGCACTCGGCTGCGGCGGTGCCGGCGGCAGCTTTGAGGAGATGCTTGAAAAGGCGATCGCCGCCGGAAACGAAGCGCTTGAAAATACCGTGAACCTAAACCCCGTCCTCAAAAAGGCGGGCGTGGTGGACGCAGGCGGCAAGGGCTACATAGTCATTTTGAATGCTATGCTTGCCTGCTTAAACGGCGAAATGGTCGCTCCCGAAGCGTCCGTCTCCTCCGGCGTTATCGCAAACGAAAGCGGCGCCTTCGACGTGTTCAGCACGGACGAGATCACCTACGCCTTCGACACCGTTTACATCGTCCGCAAGGACGATCCCAACGTTGACCTCACCCCCCTCCGTGCCTACCTCAATAGCATCGGCGATTCTCTCGTCATCGGCGAGGACGACGAGGCGTTCAAGGTCCACGTTCACACGAACATCCCCGGCGAGGCGCTCACGAAGTCGCAGCAGTACGGTACGTTGGAGCTTGCGAAGATCGAGAATATGCGCACCCAGCACGAGGACATCCTTGCCGGCAAGAAGGCGCAGAGCACCGACGATCTTGCAGGGATCGAGGAGGAGCTTGAAAAGTGCGAAAACGCAGCTCCGCAGAAGCGCTACGGCGTCGTCGCCATTTGTGCGGGCGACGGTATGACGAAGCTGTTTTCCGACCTCGGCGCCGATGCGGTCGTCACCGGCGGTCAGACCATGAACCCCTCGACCGAGGACATCCTGCGTGAGATAGAGCGCACCCCCGCCGAGACCGTGTTCGTGCTTCCCAACAACAAGAACATCATCATGGCGGCCGAGCAGTGCATTCCTCTCTGCGAGGACAGGCAGGTCGTCGTCATCCCGACAAAGACCGTGCCGCAGGGCGTCACCGCAATGCTGAACTACGACGAGTCGGCAGGGCTTACCGAGCTTCAGGAGCAGATGAGCGAGTCCATCCAGTCCGTTCACACCGCTCAGGTGACCTACGCCGCAAGGGATTCCGACTTTGACGGTCACACGATAAAGGAGGGCGAGTACCTTGCCCTGCTCGACGGCAAGCTCGTCGGCAGCTACAAGGAGATGTCCGTTCTCATGGAGGAGCTTGGCAAGGCGATCGAGGGCTTTGAGCCTGAGCTTGTCACCCTGTACTACGGTCAGGACGTCGATGCGCAGGACGCAAACGACGCAGCCGAGGCGCTTTCCGGACTTCTGCCCGACGCAGAGATCAGTGCGGTGAGCGGCGGTCAGCCCGTTTACTACTACATGATCTCCGTGGAGTAACAATTGAAACAATAAGCACCGCCCGCAAAAAGGCGGTGCTTAGGACTATATAGAGGATTTGTTATGGCAGACTTTTCTCATTTTAACGACAGCGGCAGGGCGTGGATGGTCGATGTTTCCGCAAAAAGCGAAACGCATCGCACGGCGGTCGCCGCGGGCAGAGTGCTTGTAAACGAGCAGACCTATGCGCTCATAAAAAGCGGCGGCATGAAGAAGGGCGACGTTCTCGGCACCGCACAGATAGCGGGCATCATGGCGGCAAAGCGCTGCTTTGAGATAATCCCCATGTGCCACCCGCTCATGCTCAGCGGCGTTAACATCGACTTTGATATGGACGACGAAACTCACAGCGTCGGCATCCGTGCAAGCGTCAAATGCCTTGGCGTCACAGGCGTCGAGATGGAGGCGCTGACCGCCGTGAGCGCTGCGGCGCTCACCGTGTACGATATGTGCAAGGCGGTGCAGCGTGACATTGAGATAACCGACATCCGCCTGCTTTCCAAAAGCGGCGGCAAAAGCGGCGATTTCGTAAGAGACGAAGCATAACGAATCGGAGGAGCCTATGAAAAAGATCCTGCTTCTCGGCACGGGCGGCACCATCGCCTCCGAGCCGCACAATACGGGACTGTCGCCGGAGCTTTCGCCGGAGCAGCTTTTGTCCTTCGTTCCGGGCATAAGCAGCCGCTGCCGGGTCGAGAGCCGTTCGCTGTTTTCGGTGGACAGCACCAACATGACCCCCTCGCACTGGGTGCGCATCGCCGAGGCGGTGCGTGACGCTTACGACGACTTCGACGGCTTTGTCATAAGCCACGGCACGGACACGATGGCGTACACCGCCGCAGCCCTGTCGTACATGATAAAGGGCTCAGTAAAGCCCGTCATTCTGACGGGTGCACAGAAGCCCATCGGCTACGACTCCACCGACTCCAAGATAAACCTCTCCGACGCATTCGTCTGCGCCTGCGCCGACGGAATGTGCGGCGTAAACATCGTCTTTAACGGGCGTGTGATACTCGGCACCCGTGCAAGGAAAACGCACTCGAAGTCATACGCCGCATTTCAGAGCATCAACTACCCCTGCATCGCAACGGTGCAGGACGGCGTTCTGACGCAGTATATAAAGCCGGAGTCCGCCCCCGTGCCGGAATTCAATACCGAGCTTGACACGAAGGTCGGGCTTATCAAAATGACGCCGGGCTTTGACCCGGAGCAGCTTGAGTTCCTGCTCTCCCGCAAGGACGCCGTCATCATCGAGAGCTTCGGCGTGGGCGGCATACCGAGCTACGGCGACGACCGCCTGCTCGACGTCATCATCGACGGCATAAAGGCGGGCAAGGTCATCATAATGACCACTCAGGTGCAGAACGAAGGCTCCGACCTTGCGGTGTACAACGTCGGTCACAGGCTCCGGGGTTGGCGCAACGTGCTTGAGGCGTATGACATGACCACCGAGGCGGCGTTTGCGAAGATAATGTACATCCTCGGCAAAACGAAGGACCCCGACGAGATCAGCCGCCTTTTCTACGAGCCTGTGGCTCACGACATTCTTTATCGCTGCGGTGACTGAAATGAAAACTGTTACGGTTATAGGAGGCGGCGCCTCCGGCATAATGGCGGCTCTGACCGCCGCAGAGGACAAAAACAACAGCGTACTGCTGCTTGAGCGTCAGGCTCGCATCGGCAGAAAGCTTTTAAGCACCGGCAACGGCAGGTGCAATCTCACGAACACGGGAGCGAGCGCTTCCGACTACCACGGTGCGGATGCAAAATTCACCGCCGCTGCGCTCTCCCGCTTCGGCGTTTCGAACGCACTGGACTTTTTCGCAGAGCTCGGTCTGCTCACCGTGACCGAGTACGGCGGCAGGGTGTATCCCCTGTCAAACTCCGCAAACAGCGTGCTTGACGTCATGCGCTTTGCGCTCGACGCAAGGGGCGTGGACACACGCTGCTCATGTGCCGTCACGGCGATAGAGCGAAGCGGTCCCCGCTTTACCCTCAAGACCGAGGGCGGCGACATTCAGAGCGACTGCGTCATCGTCGCCTGCGGCGGCAGAGCCGGGGAAAAGCTCGGCGGCACGGGGCTTGGCTATGAGCTGCTCGCACCCTTGGGGCACAGGCGCACGGCGCTTCATCCGGCGCTCGTGCAGCTTACGACCGACCCCACCTACCCCCGTGCGCTCAAGGGCGTTCGTGCGCAGGCGGCTTTGCGTCTGTGTTCGGGTGACGATACGGCAGCCACCTCCAAGGGCGAGCTGCAATTTACCGAGACGGGGCTTTCGGGTCCCGCCGCTTTTGACATCTCCCGTGCCGCCGCACTGTGCGGCAAGGGCAGTGTAGTTCACATCAATTTCCTCGACGGCTATACCCGCTCCGAGCTTTCGGAGATGCTGAAAAAGAGGATCACGCAAATGGGCGATCACGAGGCATCGGAGATACTCACGGGTATGCTGCACAACCGCCTCGGCAAGATGCTGGTCAAATACTCCGGCATCGGCGGCGGTCGCAGCATTAGAGAGCTTACGCCCCGTGACGTTTCGGCTCTCGTAAACGCCTGTCTCGATATGCGCATAACGCTGCACGGCGTCGGCGATTTTGCCGCCGCTCAGGTGACTGCGGGCGGCATCCGCTGCAGCGAGATAGATCCCGCCACGATGGAGAGCAGGCTCGTGCCGAATCTCTATGTCTGCGGCGAGCTGCTCGACGTTGACGGAAACTGCGGCGGCTACAATCTGCAATGGGCGTGGACGAGCGGACGCATCGCAGGGAGGCTCGGAAAATGATACTTCTGCGAAACGTAAAGCTCTACCCTGACGAGAGCGAGGAGCTGCTCAGCGACAAAGCCGCAAAGCTCCTGCACCTGCGAAAAAGCGAGATAAAAAGCCTTCGCATAAACAAAAAATCGCTGGACGCCCGCAAGAAAAACGACATACATTACCGCTATGCCTTGGCGCTTGAGACGGACAACGAAAAGCGGCTGCTGCAAAAATTCGGCGGCAAGGACCTGTGCGCCTTCTCGGAGCCGGACTTTGACATTCCCCGCCTCAGCTCCGAGACCCGCCCCGTCATAGCGGGCTTCGGTCCTGCCGGGATGTTTGCGGCGCTCGTTTTGAGCCGTGCCGGACTGCGCCCCATTGTGCTTGAGCGTGGCTGCGAAGCGGCCGTGCGCAAGGCGAAGGTGGACGCCCTCCGTGCCGGAGGCGCTCTCGACCCCGAATGCAACGTGCAGTTCGGCGAGGGCGGCGCCGGGACCTTCTCCGACGGCAAGCTGAACACCGGCATCAAAAGCCCCCGCATATCCTTCGTTCTCAAAACCTTTTATGAACACGGTGCGCCGGAGCATATCCTGTACGACGCAAAGCCGCACATCGGCACCGACATACTCATAAACGTGGTACAGTCCATGCGTCGGGAGATAATCTCTCTCGGCGGTGAGGTGCGCTTTATGAGCCGCCTTTCGGGGCTTGGGATAGAAAACGGGTGCCTGCGCTCCGTGACCGTCTCCTCTCCCGACGGTGAGTACACCCTGCCCTGTGACAGGCTCATCCTTGCCATCGGTCACTCGGCAAGAGACAGCTTTGAGATGCTGCACAGCGCCGGCGTTCCCATGGAGCCTAAGCCTTTTTCGATGGGCGTTCGCATAGAGCATCGGCAGAAAACGGTGGACCGTGCGCAGTACGGTGAAACCTCACTGCCGCTGCCGCCCGCCGACTATTCGCTCAGCGAGCATTTCCCCGACGGCAGCTCCGCCTACACCTTCTGTATGTGTCCCGGCGGCGAGGTCATCGCCGCAGCGTCGGAGGAGGGCGGCATCGTCACGAACGGCATGAGCCTTTCCGCCAGAGACGGCGAAAACGCAAACTCCGCCCTGCTCGTGACGCTGCATCCGGAGGACTTCCCCGACAGGAGCGTCCTCGGCGGGATGTACTGGCAGCGCAGCATAGAGCAAAAGGCCTTCGCCATGAGCGCGAGCTACCTTGCTCCGGCGCAGCTCGTCGGCGACTTTCTCGCAAGGCGCAAGAGCACGGGTGCGGGCAGCGTGACGCCCTCCTACCGTCCGGGCGTGCATTGGTGCGAGCTGCACGAGCTTTTCCCAGAAAAGCTCACCGACGTCCTCGAAAACGCCATCCCCGCCCTCGGCAAAAGGCTCTCCGGCTTTGACGACCCCGATGCGGTGCTGACGGCACCCGAGACCCGCTCCTCCTCGCCCGTGCGCATACTGCGGCGAGAGGACAGATCGTCCGAAATTTTGGGACTTTACCCCTGCGGCGAGGGTGCGGGCTACGCCGGAGGCATCACCTCCGCCGCCGTGGACGGCATCCGCTGCGCCGAGTCCGTGATGGATTCGTTGTCGCAAGAATAACAATTGTTGATTTAAAATTTAAATACGCTATAATGCAGTTAAGCTGACCTCGTCGGCTTATAATCAGTGCTTCAGGAGGCTGACATGAGCGCAAATAAGAATATCAATTTGACCATGCTATGCGATTTCTACGAGCTTACGATGGGCAACGGCTATTTTGAAAACGGTATGGCCGACCGCATCACCTACTTCGACATTTTCTACCGCCAGAACCCCGACAACGGCGGCTTTGCCATCGCCGCAGGTCTGGAGCAGGCGGTCGAGTACGTCCGCGACCTGCATTTCGACGCCGACGATATAGAGTACCTCAGAGGGCGCAGTCTGTTCTCCGAAGCGTTCCTCGATTACCTTGCCCACTTTGAGTTTACGGGCGATATTTGGGCGGTCCCCGAAGGCACCCCCATTTTTCCGAGAGAGCCTATAATGACCGTGCGTGCGCCCGCAATACAGGCGCAGCTTCTTGAGACCTACCTTCTGCTGACGCTCAATCATCAGAGCCTCATCGCAACGAAAGCAAACCGCATCTGCCGTGCCGCCGAGGGCAGAGTGGTGTTGGAGTTCGGCTCCCGCCGTGCGCAGGGAGCGGACGGCGCCATAACCGGCGCAAGAGCGGCTTACATCGGCGGCTGCGCAGGCACCGCCTGCACCGTGTCCGACTCCGTCTACGGCGTTCCCGCAGGCGGCACCATGGCGCACTCCTGGGTGCAGATGTTCGACTCCGAGTACGAGGCGTTTGAGACCTACTGCAAGACCTACCCCACGAACGCAACGCTGCTCGTCGATACCTATAACTCCCTCAAATCCGGCGTTCCCAATGCGATCAAGGCGTTTAACAACGTCCTGAAGCCCCTCGGCATAACAAGCTGCGGCATACGCTTTGACTCCGGCGACATGGCGTATCTCACCCGCAAGGCAAGAGAGATGCTCGACGCCGCCGGTTGGCCCGGCTGCCGCATCACCGTCTCCAACTCGCTCGACGAGCGCCTTATCACCGAGCTGCTGCTTCAGGGTGCGAAGATCGACTCCTTCGGCGTCGGCGAGCGCCTCATCACCGCAAAGTCCGACCCCGTGTTCGGCGGCGTGTACAAGCTCTGTGCGGTCGAGGACGCAGACGGGAACATCATCCCCAAGATCAAGATAAGCGAAAACGTCGGCAAGATAACGAACCCCGGCTTTAAAAAGGTCTACCGCTTCTACAACCGTGAGACCGGCATGGCGGAGGCTGACTACATCTGCCTGCACCACGAGACGGTGGACGACACAAAGCCGCTTGAGATCTGCGACCCCGAAGCGAGATGGAAGAGCAAGGTCATGGAAAACTTTGAGGCAAGAGAGCTGCTCGTGCCGATATTTAAGGGCGGCAAGCTTGTGTACGAGCTTCCCGATCTCAAGGACGTGAAGCGCTACTGCGCATATCAGGTCAGCACCCTTTGGCCGGAGGTCAAGCGCTTTGACTACCCCCACAACTACTATGTCGATCTGTCCGAGGAGCTTATGGCGCTCAAGGACAAGATGCTCATGGAGAGGAGGGGCTGAGCCGTGGATGCCGCAGAAAGACGCAACGAGATACTGAAAACTCTTGCCGAAAACTCCGCTCCCCTCAGCGCCACCGCACTTGCCCGCAGGCTCGGCGTGAGCCGTCAGATAATCGTCGGCGACGTCGCCCTGCTCCGTGCGGCGGGCGAGTCGATAAGCAGCACGCCGAGGGGCTATATGCTCACCGATACGCCGGGACTTGTGTTCACCGTCGCCTGCGTCCACGAGCGCAAGGACACGGAGCGTGAGCTTAACATCATGGTCGATAACGGCTGCACGGTGCTTGACGTGTCGGTCGATCACCCGATATACGGTCAGCTCACCGCAGCGCTCAGGCTCTCCAGCCGCTACGACGTGGCGCAGTTCGTGTTGAGCCTTGAAAGCGGCAGCGTAAGTCCGCTCTCGGCGCTCACCGGCGGCGTTCATCTGCACAGGCTCAGGTGCCCCGACGAGGCCTCGTTCCTTCGCACGAAGGCACAGCTTGCGGAGGCCGGACTGCTTTACGAAAACTCGGAGGCATAATACAGAGAAAAACGCCTGACTTTCCTTGCAATTTCAATGCATTGCGAGGTCTTACGCTTTCTCTCCCTCCGTCAAAATCTTACGATTTTGACACCTCCCTCGGAAGTGTAGAGGCATGAGTGCGGCGCTTGTTTTTCGTCGGCAAAAAGGCTTTGAGATAGGCGGTAACTCTCATTTTTCTTTTTTTAATAGCGCCGCAGTCCGTTTCTTCTGCCGCAGTAGGATATGCTCTAATTCATGGCTCTACACTTCCGAGGGAGCTGTCGGCGTAGCCGACTGAGGGAGAGAACTTTCGCACGATCTTTGTACTTAAAAGCGAAGGAGCGGCTCCCGTCGGCATAAAAAATCACACCCTGCAAGACACCGTCTTGCAGGGTGTGTTCTTTTTTATTCCGCTCCCTTGAGCGCCTCGACCATGTCGATCTTTTTGTTCTTTCGTGCGACCATGAAGCCGACGAGCAGCGACACGCCGAAGGTCAGGAGAATGCTCACGGAGTAGGTCAAAACGCCGAGGGTGATGCTCAGCTCGTACTCGCTTGCAAGAGAGACGACCAGCACCTTCAGTATGCCCACGCCGCCGGGAAGTCCTATCAGCACGCCGATGACCGTGAGCCAGATGTTCTGGCTTATGAGCAGCCTGCCGATGGTCTTGTCGCGGAAGCCGAGGACCTTGAGCGTCGCAAGCTCTCTGTACCTTTCCACATAGCTCATAACGCCGAGGTTGTACAGCACGACAACGCCGAGAACGATCGCCGCCACCACAAGCACAACGATCATCGTGTTCATAATGTCCATGAAGGTGTCGTAGCTGTCCATGAGCGTCGCCTTGTCCTGCTTGCCGACGATAATGGGCGAGCTTTCGATGTCGTCGGAATCGACGTCCGTGTACACGGAGCTGATGTGGTAGTCCATGCCGATGCTGTCGGCGTAGGCGTCGGTCATAACGATGCTCTCGGTTATGAGCGAGCGGAAGTAACCTGCGACCTTCACCTCATAGCTCTCCTTGCTGCCGTAGGGCGAGAACACGATCGTATCGCCGATATCCGCCGTGTCCTTGAGACGCAGGCAGAGGTAAACGCCGTCGTCCGAGAGCTTTAACCGCTCATTGTCCTCGCTCAGAAAATGCAGCTTTTCGCAGTCGGAGTTATATATCTCAAGCGACACGGTCTTGCCGTTGTAGCTGATTCCCTGCGCCGCCTGCCAGTCGCCGTCAAGCGTCTGTACAAGTGCGAGCGCATCCTCGTTTGTCGCCGACTCCGACAGATTCACCTTCGTGACGTAGTTGCTGATATCGTTGTCTAACATATCGAGGTAGTTTTCCATCGTGTCCTTCATGCCGAGACCGCCGACAAGCAGCAGCATACAGCCGAATACACCGACCAAGGTCATGGCGCTGCGTGCCTTGTGGCGGATGACGTCACGGAAGTTCCACTTTGCGCCGAAGGACAGCTTGTCCCAAAGCGGCAGTCTTTCGACGGCGCTCTTTCTCATCACCTTCGGCGTGTACGGACGAAGGGCGTCCGCCGCCGTGCCTCTGAGCATACGCTTTACGGACAGGTAGCTGATGAGCGTCAGGAACGCAACGGTCAGGATGATGACGGGGATGCAGAAGGGCGGCATCACGAGGTCCCAGTCGGGGATGTCAAAGTATGTGGACATCATTCCGTTCGGACTCATGATGACGGCCGCCACCGCATAGCCGATCGCAATTCCGAGGAGCGTTCCCACAAGTCCGATGAACAGACCGTAGGAGGTGTAGTGACGCAGTATCTTCCTGTCACGGAAGCCGAGCGCCTTGAGGGTGCCTATCTGCACCTTTTCGGCGGCGGCGATGCGGTGCATGGTCGTGACCATCGTCAAAATGGCAATGGCAAGGAACAGCACGGGCAGGACAGAGCCCATCGTCTTGCCCTCCTCCGACTCGCTCTGCGCTCCGGCATAGGCGTTGTGTTCGCTCTTGTCGGTGACCAAAACGGTGGTGCCGATCGCCTCACGCACGGCGTTTTCAAGCTCGACCTTGCTCATGTCGGAGATGACGTTTATCTGCGGATAAAACGCCGTGCCGAGGGCGCTTTTCAGCTTTTCGGGGCTTATGTACGCAAAGCCGAACGCCTCATAGTCGGGCATGAGCTGATTGTCGTCGGCAACGCTTATCATGTTTTCGCCGCTCTTTGCAAGACCGACGACCTTGCCGGAGATCTCCGCACCCTGATACACAAAGGTCAGCGTATCGCCGAGGCGGATGCCGTTTGCGTCGGCAAACTTATCCGAAAGCCAAATGCCGTCGGAGCTTGCGTCGTAGTCCGCTCCGCTCGTTATATACATCGTCGAGACGTCGTAATTTTCGGAGACGTTCAGGGCAACGGACTTCTTCGTGTCCTTTATGCCGACGTTCACCGAGAGGTATCTCGTCGCAGCGTCCACACCGTTTATGCCCTGTATGGCGGCAATGTCGTCCTCCGAAAAGCCCGCATCGGAGTAGATGCGGAAGTCGGCGTAGTTCGTCTTTTCAAAGAAGTCGGAGGTGTCGGTCTCGATGCTCTGCCATTCGATGTTGAAGCCGAGGAAGATGCCCACGCCGATGGCGATCATTATTATCATTGAAATAAACTGCGATTTGTAGCTCCACGCAGTCCGCAGCAGTTTTCTTATCAGCATGACTTACCACTCCACTTCGTCGGCGCTCATAGGTTCGGGCTGTTCCTCTAAGGACTTTATTCTGCCGTTTTTCACACGGATGACCACGTCCGCCATTTTCGCAATGTTCTGGTTGTGGGTCACGATGACGATGGTCTTGCCGTAGTTTTTCGCCATGGAAAGGAGGAGCTTCAAAACCAAAACGCCCGTCTCGGAGTCGAGCGCACCCGTCGGCTCGTCGCAAAGCAGGATCTTGGGGTTCTTTGCAAGCGCCCTTGCGATGGACACCCTCTGCTGCTCGCCGCCGGAAAGCTCCGCCGGGAACTGGTGCATATGATCGGAAAGCCCGACCTCACTTATCATCTTCTTCGGGTCGATCGCATTCTTCGATATCTCCTTTACAAGCGCCACGTTTTCGTAGACCGTCAGCGTGGGGACGAGGTTGTAAAACTGGAACACAAAGCCCACGGTGGACGCACGGTAGTCCGCAAGCTCGTTTGCGCTGAGCGTGGATATGTCTCTGCCGTTTACCTTGATGGTGCCGCTCGTGGGGCTGTCAAGTCCGCCGAGCAGGTTTAAAAGCGTACTCTTTCCCGCACCCGAAGGTCCGAGTATGACGACGAACTTTCCCTCGTTAAGATCAAAGCTCACGCCGTCAAGCGCCTTCAGCTCGTGGTCGCCCGTCGTGTACACACGGCTCACGTCTTTAAATTCCACAATTGCCATATTGACTCCTCCTATGTAACGGTTAGCGAGCGCTAACCGAACGTTCCAATAATTGCGGCGAGCGAGTTACCCGCCGCTAACTCGGAGAAGGAGTATACACCGTTTTTGTTGGAATGTCAAGCATTTCGGGGATCAAAATTTCTGATATTCAACATTTTCCGCAAGGAAAAAACTTCGTCAGGATATAAACACACGATAGCGATTGACAAACGCCGCTTTATAAGATAAAGTAAGCCTCAAAGGTGTCAAGACACCTGTTAAGAAAAATTATCGGGTGATCGTATGTCAAAGGTAAAAGCATTTTTAAAACGCAAGGATGTGGAGATATCTCTGCATCGCTACGGAATAGACGCACTCGGTGCAATGGCGCAGGGACTTTTTTGCACCCTGCTCGTCGGCACGATACTTAACACTCTCGGCTCGCAGCTCGGCATCCCGTTTCTGCGTGACCCCATCGGCGAGACCGGACTTACCCCCGGCGGCTTTGCCTCGGCTATGGCGGGTCCCGGCATGGCGGTTGCGATAGGCTATGCGCTCCACGCTCCGGGAATGGTGCTGTTTTCGCTGATACCCGTCGGCTATGCGACCAATCTGCTCGGCGGCGCAGGCGGCCCGCTTGCGGTCTACTTCATCGCCGTCATCGCAGCGGAGGTCGGAAAGCTCGTCTCCAAGGAGACTAAGATCGACATACTCGTCACCCCCATCGTCACGATACTTGTCGGCGTGGGGCTTGCAATGCTCATAGCGCAGCCCATCGGCACGGCGGCGTCCAAGGTCGGCGACCTCATAAAGTGGGCGACGACGCAGCAGCCCCTCGTCATGGGTATCGTCGTCTCCGTCGTCGTCGGCATTGCGCTGACGCTGCCCATCTCCTCTGCGGCGATATGTGCGGCGCTCGGTCTGACCGGGCTTGCGGGCGGCGCCGCCGTTGCGGGCTGCTGTGCGAACATGGTCGGCTTTGCGGTAGTGTCGTTTAAGGAAAACGGTTGGGGCGGCGTTGTGTCGCAGGGTCTGGGGACCTCGATGCTGCAAATGGGCAACATCGTCCGAAACCCCCGCATATGGATCCCCGCCATCGCCGCAAGCGCCATAACGGGACCTCTTGCGACCTGCGTATTCAAGCTTCAGATGAACGGCGCTGCCGTCAACTCCGGCATGGGTACCTGCGGTCTGTGCGGACCGATCGGCGTTTGGACCGGTTGGCTTGAGCCGACAAACGGCGCTGCGGCGATAAGCCCCACCGCCATGGACTGGATAGGTCTTGCGCTCATCTGCATCGTTCTTCCGGCGCTGCTGTCGTGGATATTCGGCGAGCTGTGCCGCAAGGCGGGCTGGATAAAGGACGGCGACATGAAGCTCTCCTAATTTATAATGTATAGAAAAACCGAGGCAGCAAAACTGCCTCGGTATTTCTATGCTCTTAATTTAGTAATTTCTCTCCCTCAGTCAGCTTCGCTGACAGCTCCCTCGGAAGTGTAGAGCCATGAGATTGTGCAAGTCTTGCTGCGGTAAAAGAAACATACTACGGTGCTATTTTTAAAAAAGCAAATGAGAGTTATGAGACATCTCAAAGCGTTTATCATAGCCAAAACGACCGCCATTCTCATGCCTCCCTCTGACGAGGGAGGTGGCAAAACCGTCAGGTTTTGACGGAGGGAGAGATGACGGGCAGCCACGGATGCAGTGCTGTTTAAGCCTTTATCCCCCATACGAGGAACATCGGCGCATCGGCAAGGTCTCTGTCGCCGAGGATGCGTCTGCCCGCCGCCCTGTCAAAGCCGCAGTCGCAAACGCCGAGGCTCGTGAGGCAGCCGATGTCCCACGAAGGACGCTCCTGTAAGCTGAGCGGCATCATCAGCGTTATCTCCGCATTCTCACGTTCGAGCCTGTCCGTCATGCCGACGTGACCGTACACCTCGTCGGCGGGAAGGTGTGCGCCGGAGCTTTGATTGTTGCGCACGTTGTCGGCATAGCTTGCGTCGAAATTTAAAAGCACCCCGCCGGGACGCAGCACACGCAGCCACTCGCCGTAAGCCCTCTTCGGATCGGGCAGCGTCCACGTCAGGTTCCTGCTTATAACAAAGTCAAAGCTTCCGTCTGCAAAGGAAAGCTCCTGAGCGTCGCCCGTCTCAAAGCGTGCCGTTACGCCGTAGTCTGCGGCAAGGCGCTCCGCCTCCGTAAGCATCGCCGGGGTGAGGTCTATTCCCGTGACCTCGTGGCCGAGCCGAGAAAGCAGGACGGCAAAATAGCCCGTCCCCGTTCCGACGTCAAGCACACGCAGACGCTTGCCCTCCGGCAGGCGCTTTTCTATCTCGCACAGCCAGCGCTCGCTGAGCGCATCGGACAGCTCACTGCGGCGCACCGATGCAAAATCGTGCGCCCGCTCCGTCCAATATCCCACAACTTTTCCGTCCGTTTTGTTCATCATTTTTCACCTATGACCGAATCTATGAGCAGGCGGGTGTACTCGTGCTTCGGGCAGGATAGTATGCTCCCTGCTGCGCCCTCCTCGACTATGCGCCCGTCCTTCATGACAAGCACCCGGTCGCAGACGGAGCTTACGACCGCAAGGTCGTGCGACACAAATATCATCGCCATATTCTTTTCGCTGCAAAGCGTTTTCAGCAGCGTCAGTATCCTCGCCTGCGCCAGAACGTCGAGAGCGCTCGTCGGCTCGTCGCACAGCAGTATGCGTGGGTCTGACGCCAAGGCTCTCGCTATCGCAAAGCGCTGGCACTGTCCGCCGGAAAGCTGCGACGGGTAGCAGTCTAACTTTTCCGGCTCTATCCCCACCGCCTCGCACAGCTCCGCCATGCGCCCGGCACTTGCATTGTCCATGCTGTCGGCAAGCGTTGACCGCACCCTGAGCCGTGGGTGAAGGGAGCCTGCGGCGTCCTGAAACACCATTTGTATCGCCCGTTTTTCCTCTCGGCTGCGCCGTGGCGACAGCCGTTTTCCGTCAAGAAGCACCTCGCCGCCGTCGGGTCTTTCAAGCCCCGATATGAGGCGCAGGAGCGTGCTTTTTCCGCAGCCGGAGCCGCCGACGACGCCGAGTATCTCGCCCGGCGCAACAGTGAGGCTCACGCCGCACAGCGCCTCAAGTCTGCCGCCGTGCGCAGGGTAGCTCTTTTTAAGCTCCGTGACTTTAAGAAGCTCGTTCATGCCCCGACCTCCTTTCCGTCCTCGCAAAGCACGAAATGTCCGGGACTTATCTCCCGCATTTCGCCGCTCACGGTGCAGCCGCAGCTGAGACTTTCCGGTATGCGTCCGCCGAGCTTCGGCGACGCCGCAATGAGACTTTGCGTGTAGCGGTGAACGGGAGAGCTTAGCACCTCGTCCGTTCTGCCGTACTCCGTAAAGCGTCCCTTGCACATGACCGCCGTTTTGTCGGCTATCATGCGGGCAAGCGCCAGATCGTGCGTAACTACAATCTGCCCGATGCGTCCGAGACTGCGCAGGCGCATCAGCTCCTGCGCCGTTTTGAGACGCAGCACCGTGTCGAGGGCGCTCGTCGGCTCGTCGCACAGCAGAAGCTCGTACTCCATCATGAGACAAAGCGCTATCGCCATTCTTTGATTCATGCCGCCGGAGAGCTGACAGGGGCAGCCTTTGAGTATGCGCTCTGCGTCCGTCAGTCCGAGCGCACCGAGCGTATCGAGACACTGCTTTATAAAGCCTCCCGCCTCGTATTTTCCGTGGCTTTTGAGCGTTTCGGCAAACTGTTTTTTGTAGCTGCGAATGGGGTTAAATGCGGCGGCGGGGTTTTGCGGTATCATGCCGACGTCCTCGTGTCGGGCGTTCCCCGTGATCGCTTTGCCTGCGATCTCAAGGCTTCCGCCCGTCGGCACCACCCTGCCGGCGCTGCCCAAAAGCGCACGCAGGAGCGTCGTTTTGCCGCAGCCGGATTCCCCGACGACGCAGAGTATCTCGCCCCTTCTAAGCTCGAAGCTCAGTTTTTTTATAACGTCCTCCCCGCCGTAGCCTGCGGAGAGGTCCGTTGCACGAAGCAGTAATTTTTCGTTCATTTTACCGCCTCCGTATCCGCAAGGTCACGCAGCGTATCGCCGAGGAGATTGAACACCATGACCGTGACGACCATCGCCCCGGCGGGTGCAAGCACCGCCCACGGCGCAAGCTGCATATAGGCTCTGCCCTGATTTATCATGCTGCCCCACTCCGCCTGCGGCTCCGCAACGCCGATGCCGAGGAAGGACAGCCCCGCAATGCCCATCATCATAACGCCGAGCTGCGTTGCGGCATTGACCGCCAAGGGTCCGAGCATATTGGGCAGAAGGTACTTTGTCATCACCTTAAAGCTTCCGCAGCCGGAGAGCCGTGCTGCGCTCACGAAGGGTTCCTTTTTGAGCGCAATGACCTGCGCTCTGGCAAGCCTTGCGTACAGCGTCCATGCGGAAACGCCCATTGCGAGCATGGCGTTAACCATGCCGCCGCCGAGGATCCCGGCGACCGCAATCGCCAGCACCATCTGCGGGAAGGCAAGCATAATGTCCGCAAGGCGCATTATGACGGTGTCCGTCACGCCGCCGAAGTAGCCCGCCGCCATGCCGAGGGCGGTGCCGATAACGAAGGTGATAAGCACGAGCGCCACGGCGGAGAATATCGAGGTCTCCGCACCCGCAAGCACACGGGACAAAACGCATCTGCCGTAGCGGTCGGTACCCAGAGGATGCTCGGCATCCGGCGGAAGGTTCATGCTCTGCGCATCCGTTGCGTCGGGGTCGTTCGGCATAAGAAGCGGAGCGGCAAGACTGATGATAAGCAGCGCCGCAGCCAGTATAAGAAGCACTGTCGCACGGCGCTTTAGGCGCTTTGCGCTTTTTCTTTTCGTTTTCACCCTGCGTCACCGCCTTCCTCCACACGGGGATCGACGGCACGGTACAGCAGGTCGGCGGCAAGGTTCAGGAGAACATAGATGCCCGACGACAGCAGCACGAAGCCCTGTATCACGGGGTAGTCCCTTGCGCTTATCGCATCCATGGCGAGCTTGCCGAGTCCCGGCAGGCGGAACACCGTCTCTATTACGACGCTGCCGCCCATGAGCGTTCCCACCGAAAGCGCCGTGAGCGTTATCATGGGGATGAGCGCATTGTGCAGGACGTTGCGGAACAGAATGTAGCGCATCTTGACGCCCCGTGAAAGCGCCGCATCGACGTACTCCTTGCCGAGCTGCTCAAGTATCTCCGCACGGAACTGCCGCACGAAGCGGCTTGCAAGCGGTATCGCAAGCGCAAGGCAGGGCAGGATAAAGCCCTTCGCACTTCCGTCCGATATGACGGGCAGCAGCCGCAGCTTTACGCAGAAGTAGTACATCAGCAAAACGGAGATGAGGAAATTCGGCAGCGAGTTGCCGATGAAGCTGAAAATGCGCACGAGAAAGTCCGCAATGCCGTTTTGCCGCACCGCCGCAAGCAGCGCAAGCGGCAGCGATATTACGAGCGCTGCCGCAAGGCTCAAAACCGTAAGCTCCAAGGTGTAAACAAAGCTCTCGCCGAGCATATCCGCAACGGCTCTGCCGCTGCGGTACGACTCGCCCAAGTCGCCGGAAAACAGCCCGCCGAGCCAATCGGCGTACTGCTCCAAAAAGGGCCTGTCGAGTCCCATCTCCGCTCTCGTCGCCGCAAGCACCTCCGGGTCAACGGCAATGCCCTGCGCCGACAGCTTCTTTTCGGCGGGGTCGCCGGGTGCGATATACATCAGCGCAAAGGTGAGGAAGCTCAGCCCCAGCACGACTACTACAAGCTGCAAAAGTCTTTTCGCTATGTACTTTTTCATGCCGTGCCTCCTTCCTTAAGTTGAACTCCTATCGGTTTAAAAACGGCGATACCTGCGCAGGGTCACCCCTGCGCAGGCAAGGCTCAAAATTTTCTCAGCGCACGATGTCGGTGTCGGCGTCTATCCTGTAAAAGTCAAAGGGGCAGTTTTCTGCGATCCCCGTGACGCCGGGCGCCGTGACGCTTATCTTGTTGAACAGCCCCACATAGCCGAAGGCGTTGTCGTCTATGGCGATCTGGACTATTTCGTTTGCAAGCTCGGAGCGCTTATCGGCATCGGTCTCGTACCTAAGCTGCGCTATGAGCGCATTGCATTCGGCGCTTTCAAAGCCGCCGCAGTTGTAGGGCGCACCGCTGCGCAGGGTGCAGTCGATGAAGTAGAACGGGTCGGCGTTTTTGTCCGCTATCATGCAGTAGAGCGCAATGTCAAAGTCGCCGGTGGCGATGTAGGTGCCGTCCGGGTCCTCGTAGGACTCCACGGTCGAAGCGATGCCGACCGCTTTGAGCTGCTGCTGCATTATGACTGCGATGGAGTCGAGCGAGCGTGAGGGGTAGTAGCATATCTTGAGGCTCAGGGGCTTTCCGCCCTTTTCGTATATGCCGTCGGAATTGAGGGTGTAGCCCGCATCCTCCAAGGTCTTCTTTGCCGCTGCGGTATCCGCTGCGGGCTTTGTGACCTTGCCGTATGCGGTGCTTTGCCCGAACGGTCCGACTGCGGGAGACACCGTGCCGGAGAGGTACTCGGCTATCGCATCGCAGTCAACGGTGAGGTTTATCGCCTTTCGCACTTCGTCCGACATTCGGTTTTCGTTCAGGATGTAGAATTGCAGACGTGTCGCCGCAACGTCGGTCAAAACGTAGCGGTCGGGGTCTGCCGAGAATATCTCGGCGGAGGCGGCGCTGACGTCGGCATAGCCGTCGATCTCGCCGTTCTGCATCGCCATGAGCTTGCTCTGGTCGTCGGGCATATAGTAGAACACCGCACCGTCGAGCTTCACTTCGCCGCCCCAGTAATTTTCGTTGCGGCTGACCTCGACCGTCCCCTCCGGGACGAAGGACTTGACGACAAAGGGTCCCGTGGCAACGGGGGCGTTGTCGAGATCCTTGCTTGCGTCAAGGTCGAGTATCGCAAGCTCCGGCGTTGCAAGCTCGTTAAGCATCGTAGGGTACACCTCCGGCGTCGTGATCGTAAACTCGGCGCCGGACGTTGCTTTATACTCAAAATCCGCAAGGTAGGCAAAGCGCTCGTTCACCTCGGCAAGGCGCTCTATGTTGCGGATGACCATCTCCGCCGTCACGGCATTGCCGTTTGAAAAGCACACGCCGTCTTTAAGCGTCACGGTCCATGTAAGTCCGTCCTCGGAGACCTCCGCCTTTTCCGCAAGCACGGGTTCGATGGCGGAGCGGTCGTTCATTTTAAACAGCGCCTCGGTCAGACCGTAAACGCTCGTACCCCAACTGTTGTAATCCTTGTGCGCATCAAGGCTCGCATAGGCAAAGCTCTCGCCCAAGCGCAGTATCTTTTCGTCGTTTTTATCCTCTCCGCCGGAGCAGGCGCACAGTGCAAGGGTCAGCACGAGCGCAAGTATTATCGCAATAAGTCTTTTCTTCATTCGTTTTCCTTTCATTTCACGGCGCATATCATAAAGCCGGGAGTGGAGGCATAGTTCATGCGCTCCTCATAGTTCCAAACTCTGCTGCCGATGTCGGTGTCCGCAGCGACGGCGCTAAAGCCCATGCCCTTGAGCGTATCCTTATCCCACTGGGGACGCATAAGCCTGCCCATCGGCTGCCTGCGGGTGATCTCCTCCATGACGTCGCTCTCGTCGTAAGCCTCGTGGTCGGAAAGTCCCGCCCTGGCGACGTTTTCCCTGTCCGCCCTATGCTCACGCTGCTTCTCTTCATTAAATAAGTAGGAATACCAGTTTGCGTCGAAATTTAGCAGGACGCCGCCGGGACGCAGCACACGCATCCAGTCGCGGTATGCCTTAACGGGGTCGGAGAGGTTCCACGTCAGGTTGCGGGTCACGATGACGTCAAAGCTGTCGTCGGGAAAATCAAGCTCATGTGCGTCCATGCGCATAAAGCGGATCTTGTCCGCAAGCGCTCCGGCGTTGTTCCTTGCCTCACGCAGCATACCCTCGGAGTAGTCCACCGCCGTCACGTCAAAGCCCCGCTTTGCGAGGATGATCGCATAAAAGCCCGGTCCCGTGCCGATGTCGAGGACTCTCAGCGCTCTCCCCTCGGCGGTCGGAAAATGCGATATAAGCTCGTTTGCCCATACGCCCTCCCACTCGCCTGCGAGGTTTCCGTTTATGACCTCGGTGTACGACGGCGCTCTGCGGGTCCAGTAGCGCTCTATGGAATCAAGAAGCTCGTTCATGGCGTGTCCTCCCGTTTTTTATCTTGTCTGAATTTTAACATCCCGAAAACGCCCCCGCAAGCCCCCCATGGGGATATATTTCACAGCTTTTTGCAAAAAATTTTTCGATTTACCTCGCTATATGTCGGTCGGCTCTGTGATATTCGCAGGCGGCGGCGCATACTTATTAGCAAATGCCGGAGCCTCCGCATAAAACGAAAGCACGCCCGAAATTTACGTTTTTTCGCCCTCAAAACACTGTGAATTGTTTGACAAACCGTTAATGAGCTTAACGCCCGCTTCCGTCGTTTTGTTACAAAATCAACAATATTTGAGGCTTTTTGTATCAAAAATTGGTGATTGCGCAATTTTTAACACCGTTTTTATGCATGGGGTCATAAGTTTTCGCAAAGAGAACGACCTTTCGTGTTAATACGGAGTTAATTCCGTCGTATTGCTATTGAAATCTCCATAGGATGTTTTAAAATTGAACATACTGTAAACGGTATGCGGGCGATGTCCCGAAAGCCGATGCAAAATTGCAAATTTAATAAGGAGAGAAAGTAATGGAAAACACAAATCGTGAAGGGTTTGGCTCCAGCTTTGCTTTTATCATGGCCGCTGTCGGTTCTGCGGTCGGTCTGGGCAACATTTGGGGCTTCCCGTACAAGATGGGCTTAAACGGCGGCTTCGCCTTCCTGCTCATCTACCTCATTCTCGCAGCATTCGTCGGTCTGGCTGTTATGATCGGCGAGCACGTTATCGGACGTAAGACCGGCATGAGCCCCATTGCGGCATACCGCAAGATCAGCAAGAAGTTCACTTGGCTGGGCTACATGGCAGTTATCGCTCCGTTCCTCATCCTCTGCTTCTACATGGTCCTCGGCGGCATGGTCATGCGCTACGCTTGCAGCTACCTGACCGCAATGTTCGGCTGGAACACCTGGGGCGTTGACGTCGCAACCGATTTCTACGGTGCATTCCGTATAAACGGCGTTCAGATGGTTCTTTGGACCGTCATCTTCATCGCTATCAACACCGCTATCGTCTGCGGCGGCGTAGGCGGCGGTATCGAGAAGTTCTGCAACATCGGTATGCCCTGCCTCTTCGTCATCCTCATCATCGTTATCGTTTACGTTGCCGTTCAGCCCGGCGCTGTCGGCGGCTACCAGTTCATGTTCGGTCTCAACATCGATCCGCTGAAGAAGGACTTCCTCGGCGTTCTCAAGACCGCAGCAGGTCAGATGTTCTTCTCCCTGTCCCTCGGCATGGGCGCTATGATCACCTACGGCTCTTACATGAGTAAGAAGGAGCACCTCCAGAGAAACGCAGTCATCGTCGTTGTCATGGATACCCTCGCAGCTATCATGGCAGGTATGATCGTTATGCCCGCTTGCTACGCATTCCTTGACGGCAACACCACCGGCGGCCCCGGCCTCCTCTTCGACTCCATGCAGGCAGTTTTCTTCAACATGGGCGGCTTTATCGGCAACCTCATGGGC
Source organism: Bacteroidaceae bacterium (assembly GCA_963610045.1). GTDB lineage: Bacteria > Bacillota > Clostridia > Oscillospirales > Oscillospiraceae > F23-B02. The sequence goes on along the minus strand of CAVDMS010000008.1, from coordinate 17,130 downwards.
TTCCTGTTCTACTTCCTCGTTTTCATCGCAGCAATCTCCTCCTCCATGTCCCTGCTTGAGGCTATCACCGCAGCAAAGATGGACGGCGACATTGCAAAGGGCAAAGCTCCCAAGAGAAGGATCACCGCTATTGTCTTCTCCATCATCATCCTTGTTTTCTGCCTCCCCACCGCACTTGACGGTATCGGCATGGGTCAGGCAAACGGCGCTGTTATGCCCACTCCCGCAGAGCTGTTCGGCATCGAGAACGTCATCACATGGAACGACTGCTGGCTTGACTTCTACGACGTTATTTCGGAGGGCATCATCATGCCTGTCGGCGCAATGATCATGGCGTTTGCGATAGGCTGGATCTGGAAGATCGACATGGTCAAGGAAGAGATCGAAGCCTCCGGCACCAAGATGTGGGGCAAGACCTTCTTCGACATCTGCTACAAGGTCATCACTCCGCTCGGCATGATCATCGTTCTCTACGGTCAGCTGTCCGACTTCTTCGGAATTTAAGCTAATACCAATACATAAAAAAGGCACCCGATGGGTGCCTTTTTTGCGTCTTAAAAATCGCATCGGCGGATAAAAGCGGTCGGTCAGGGAAATAATAGCGTCACTTAGGAGAGTGATGCTATGCAAGGCAAGGTCGAGCTGTGCGGCGTAAATACATCAAGGCTGCCGCTTATCAAAAGCTCCGAGGTCCGCCCGCTCATCGCCGCAGCTCAAAGCGGCGACGAAAAGGCACGGGACAGGCTGATATCGGGTAATCTCCGACTGGTGCTGTCCGTCATTCAGAAGTTTGCGGGCAGAGGCGAGAGCATGGACGATCTGTTTCAGGTCGGCGTCATCGGGCTTATCAAGGCCATCGACTGCTTTGATCTCACGCAGAACGTGCGCTTTTCCACCTACGGAGTTCCGATGATCTCCGGCGAGCTGCGGCGCTTTCTGCGTGACCATGGGGCGCTGCGTGTGTCCCGCTCCATGCGTGACACGGCGTACCGTGTGCTTCAGGCAAAGGAAAAGCTCACGGCGCAGCAGGGCCGTGAGCCGGACGTGGAGAGCATCGCAAAGGAGCTTTCCATCAAAAAGAGCGAGGTCGTTTTTGCAATGGACGCCATCTGCGACCCCGTTTCGCTCTACGACCCCGTTTACAGCGATTCGGGCGAGAGCGTCTGCGTCATGGATCAGATCGGCGACAACCGCAACACGGACGAGCATTGGCTTGAGCAGATCGCCCTCGGCGAGGCGGTGTCGCACCTCAGTCCGAGGGAGAAAAGCATCCTCGCCCTGCGCTTTTACGAGGGCAAGACCCAGACCGAGGTCGCAAAGGCGATCGGCATAAGTCAGGCGCAGGTCTCCCGCCTCGAAAAAAACGCCATTACAAGAATTAAAAAAGAGCTTGAGTAAAAGAGCGAAGGCTGCGCCTTCGCTCTTTTAATTATTCGTACTCTCCGCCGCCGATGAATTCCCGTATCATCGCATCGGGTGCGACGAGGCTCTCGTCGATGTTGCCGAAAAGCTGGAGCGCCGGCAGCACACGGCGCAGCTCGTCGTAGCGCTCGATGCCCTCCGGGATGGACGAAAACAGCTTCGTCGCCGTTTCGTTCATCACCGCAAACTCGTAGGGGAACACGGAGTCGAACATGAAATTTGCCTTGTTCTTAAACGGCGAGATGTTCGCCTTTTCGCCTCGGCGGACGTTCGCCCACATGGACATCGTCACCGCCGGGTCGGCGCCTCGGAAATTGTAGTCACGCACGGTGCGGCGCACGAGCCTTGCCCAGGTTCCCTTGAACACCACGGTGTCACCGAACACAACGTTGCTCCTTGCGGAAATGTAGAGCTTGAACGCCTCCGGATGGCGATCGGTTATCATGTCGTTGAGCGCATGGATGCCCTCGAAAACGACGATCTCGTCCTTCTTGAGCTTTATGGATTTCGACGGCTCCACCACCCTCATGCGGCGGGAAAACTCGTACTTGGGAACGAATATGCGCTTGCCCTCGGCGAGCATGGTGAAGTGTTCGTTTAAAAGCTTCATGTCAAGGCACAGCGGCGACTCAAGGTCAAGCTCGCCCTCCGGCGTGCGGGGTGCGGTAGCCGGATCGACGGTCACGAAGTAGTCGTCCATGCCGACGTAGTGCGCACGGCAGCCCCGGCGCTCCAGCTCCTCGCTAATCTTCCTTGCGGTCGTGGTCTTGCCGCTTCCGGACGGACCCGACAGCAGCACGATGGGGCTGCGGCGGCTGTTTTCAAGTATCCTTCCTGCGGCGTCCTTCACCTGCGCATCGTAGGCGGCGTCGCACTCCTCGATAAAGCCCTTTGGGTCGGCTACCGTTTTAAAATTTATGTCCTTCAGCTCGTATGCCATATTGTTAATCCTCCTGATGTCCGTTAAAAAAATCCGATATTTTGCCCTTGTCGGCGCAGACCTTTTCGATGCCCGAAATGTACTCCGAGGGGTACTTGGGTGCGAATATCCTTTCACTGCGTCCGCCGTCCGTGCGGGTGAGCTTTGTGCTTCCGCCGCCGCCGAGGGCGAGTATCGGGCAAAGCTCCTCCATGATGCACACGTTGTAGAGATTGACGTTCCCCGCCTTTGTCCAGCCGAGATTCTCAAAGCCGCCGGACATGAACTTCTGGCGGTACAGGTAGTAGGGCGCATAGCCCGCCTCCGGCAGCAGCCTCGATGCAATGGCGAGCATCTCGCCCACCTCGGCACCCGTCGGCAGACGGCTGCCCTCAAGACTTATCCGGCTGCCGTTTTTGAGCGACAGCGTGTGTACCGTCACGTTTTCGGGGTCGAGGGAAAGCACCTTTCTCAGGCTGTCCTCAAAGCCCTGCACCGTGTCCGTACTAAGTCCTGCGATGAGGTCCATGTTGACCGCCATACCGCCGACCGTGCGCACCTTTTCAAGTGCGTCGCAAACGTCCTTTGCAGAGTGCCGTCTGCCGATCGCCTCCAGCACACCGTCGCACATCGTCTGCGGGTTCACGCTCACACGGTCAACGCCGTGCGCCCTGAGAACACGGAGCTTCTCCTCCGTTATGGTGTCGGGTCTGCCCGCCTCCACGGTGTACTCACGCAGGCTCGAAAGGTCAAAGCGGCACTCAAGCTCACTGCAGAGCCTGTCAAGCTGAGGAGCGCTCAGCGTCGTCGGCGTACCGCCGCCCATGTAAATAGATATGATGCGTCTGCCCGAAGTATTTACCGCCCTTGCAAGCGCCTCTATCTCAAGCATGAGCGCATCGAGAAAGGGCGGGATGAGCTTCATGCTCTTTTCCACCGACTGGCTGACGAAGCTGCAATAGTTGCACCTCGTTGGGCAGAAGGGTATGCCGACGTACAGGCACACGTCGTTTTCTCCGAGCGAGGCTCTGACCTCCTCGGTCACGGCGGAGGTCAGGCGGCAAAGCTCCGTGCGCTCCGGCGAGACGCCGTAGTCACGGATAAAGCTGCGCACCGCCGCTCTCTCGCCGCCGGAGGCGGCGATGGAGCAGAAAAGCTTTCCGGGGCGCACACCCGTCAGGGACCCCCACGGCGGCGTTTCGTGTCCCGCCTTGAGCGCTGCGGCGTAAAATGCGTTCTTGATTATGCGTGAGCAATGGCTGTCACGGCTCACCCCGTCCTGCGCAAGCCCGTTTTTAAACGAGCTTCTTCCGAGGCTCTCCTTGCCGCCGATCACGAGGCGGCAGGTGGCGGTGGTGCGCTCCCTGCCATCGTGCAGACGCAGCTCCGCACGGTCGCCGGAAGGCTCTCCCTCCGGGTAGCTCGGTCTTTCGTCGGGATACAGCGTCAGCAGCATCTGCTCGACCGCATATTTATAATCATGCCCATACAGGTATAGCTTCATGGCAGACTCCTTAGAGTGCAAAATGCATAACAGATATTTTACACCATTTCGCTCCGCCTTTCAATCCGTGGCTAAGTTAATTTTTTTACGAAAATTTCGGGCGTATAAAATGGCAAAGTGTCTAAAAATCGCTGCAATTTTTGTTGATTTCGTTAAATCGGCACTTATTTTAACCAAGACTTGTTTACAAACGCCGACAATTGTGATTAAATATAACTACAGTGCGCATCTGTGGCCGGTAAACCGCACGGGAAAAAACGGCTCCGGGATAAGCGGGCTTTTTCGTGCTGTTTAACGCTGCGCTTTCGAGCCGTTCTTTCCCCTGCGGTTTACGCCGCCGATGCCCAAAAAACAGGAGGAAATAAATCATGGTTAAATTTGCAAGCAGAATGGACCTTCTCAAGGGTTCCGCAATTCGTGAGCTTCTCGCTCTTGCCAACAAGCCTGAGGTTCTCTCTTTCGCAGGCGGTATGCCCGCACCCGAGCTCTTCCCCGTTGACAAGATCAAGGCCGCTACCGACGCCGTCATGGAGGAGCAGGGCAAGGTCGCTCTCCAGTACTCCAGCACCAACGGCTTCGAGCATTTCCGTCAGCAGATCGCAGACCGCATGGCTGCAAAGCTCAACATCAAGACCACCGCAGACAACATCCTCGTGACCTCCGGCTCTCAGCAGGGTCTCGACTACTCCGCCCGTGTCTTCTGCGACAAGGGTGACACCATCATCATCGAAAGCCCGTCCTACCTCGGCGCTCTCAACGCATTCAAGGCTTGCGAGCCCAACTTCGTCGCTATCCCCACCGACGGCGACGGCATGATAATGGAAGAGCTTGAAAAGGTCCTCGCCACCAACGACAGAGTCAAGATGATCTACGTCATCCCCGACTTCCAGAATCCCTCCGGCCGCACCTGGCCCATGGAGCGCCGTGAGAAGTTCATGGAGATCATCAACAAGTACGAAGTCCCCGTCATCGAGGATAACCCCTACGGCGAGCTTCGCTTCGAAGGCGAGTACCTCCCCGCACTCAAGAGCATGGATACCAAGGGCCTTGTCGTATTCCTCGGCACCTTCTCCAAGATCCTCGCTCCCGGCTACCGTCTCGGTTGGGTCTGCGCCGACGGTGAGATCCTCCACAAGTACAACTTCCTCGCACAGGCAGCCTCCCTTCAGGCTTCCACCGAGGCTCAGCTCGTTGTCTCCAAGTTCATCGATATGTTCGACCTCGACGAGCACGTTGCTACCATCAAGGATTGCTACCGCAAGCGCCGTGACGTTATGATCCAGACCATGGAAAGAGAGTTCCCGCCCGAGGCTAAGTTCACTCACCCCAACGGCGGTCTGTTCACCTGGGTCGAGCTTCCCGAATACATCAACACCAACGAGATGGCAAAGCAGTGCCTTGAGCGCAACGTTGCTTACGTTCCCGGCGACGGCTTCTTCCCCGATGCGGGCCACAACAACTGCATCCGCCTCAACTACTCCGCAATGACCGAGGAGAAGATCGAGAAGGGCATGACCATTCTCGGCCAGGTCATCAAAGAGAACATCAAGAAGTAATTTAAACATAGCAACAAAAAATCGTCTGTCCGTTTGGACAGACGATTTTTTATTGCATTTATGCCGTTTTCGGGAGCTGCTTTTTCACTGCGGCAAGGAAGAAGTACAGCATCTCGGCGATCGCCGTTATGACCCATGAGAAGATAAACAGCAGATACAGCGACTCAAGCGTTCCGAAGTGCGCAAACACGGTGTAGACCCACGCAACACGGAAAACGCAGGAGCCGAGGAACACCAAAAGCATGGGTATCGCACTCTTGCCGAGTCCCCTCGACGCCGCTATGGTGCAGTCCATGAATGCGGAGAAGGCATAGCAGAAGCCCATTATTTTGAGCCTTATCATGCCCGCTTCGATGACCTCACGGTCGGAGCTGAACACCGACAGGAAGCCTTCGCCGAAGAACACCATAAGCAAACCGAGTATCGCCCCGACCGCAAAGGAGTACATGAGGCACACGCCGTAGCTTTTAAGCACTCTGTCACGGTTCCCGGCGCCGTAGTTCTGCCCCATGAAGCTTGAGCAGGCGATGTAAAACGCCGCCATAACGTCGTATACGAGGCTGTCGGCATTCGCAGCGGCGGAGTTGCCCTCGACGATGACCGCATCGAAGCTGTTGACGCCGCTCTGAATAAAGAGGTTTGCTATCGCAAATATCGAGTTTTGCAGTCCCGACGGTATGCCGAGCGACAAAACGGACCTCGATTTGTCACGATAGAGCCGAAGCTTTGAAAATCTCAGACGGTAGCTCTCGCCCGTGCGCAGGAGGGCGGAGATTATGAGTATCGCAGACACATACTGCGACACCGCACTTGCTATCGCAACGCCCGCAACGTCAAGCCCGCAGACGATGACGAAAAACAGGTTCAGCAGCACGTTGATGACGCCGGCAATTAGCAGGTACACAAGCGGCTTTTTCGTGTTTCCCGCAGCGCTGAATACGGCGTTGCCGAAGTTGTACAGCGCAAGCGCCGGCATACCGAGGAAGTATATTCTAAGGTACAGGCAAGCGCCGTCTATTAGCTCATCCTTGGTGTTTAAAAGCTCCAACAGCGGACGTGCGAAAACGACGCCGATAATGAGCAGCAGCACGCCGATAAGTGCCGAAAGTATGCACGAGGTGTGCACCGTCTCCTCCGTGTCACGGTCGCTTCGGGAGCCGAGGTACATTGCGGTGCGGGCGTTTATGCCGTTGCCGATGCCGATGAGAAAGCCCGTGAACAGAAACACCAACGTTGCGGTCGAGCCGACGGCGCCTAGCGCCTCCGCTCCCGCAAACTGTCCGACGACCGCAATATCCGACATATTGAAAAGCACCTGAAGTACGTTTGAAAGCATCAGCGGTGCGGAAAAACGAAGTATCTGCTTCGGCAGATTTCCCTGCGTCATATAAGCGGTATCCGTTGCCATAACAGTCACCTCCAAATCGTTCTGCGAAGTGCTATTTTAACACTCAAAGCGCTTTTGTCAAGGCTTAATTTCCGCAAGCTTAGATAAAGATTTTGAAAGGTCTATCGCCTCGTCGGAAACGAATATCGGCTCCTTATCCGGCACGACATAGCTTTTCACCGGGATGTCGAGCTTCATCGTGCGCTCGATCTCGTGCTTTATGTAGTGGAGCTGGGTGCAGTGCGGGGAGCGGTCAACGGACGCAAAGCTCAGCGCCGTGACCCTGCCCGTGCCGAGCATTGCGGCGATCTTCGTTATCGCCATGTTGATGTGCGTCTGCTCAAGGCACAGAGCGTAAACCTCGTCCGCCTCGGCTTTGAGCTTTGCAAAGCCCTCCGGGTGCGTGTCCTCAAGGCAGGAGCCGCAGATAAGCACTCTGCCCTGCGGCAGGTAGACGTTCACAGTCATAAGATCCTTCATGCCGTTCCTCCGATTTTCGTAAATATTCTTGCCATTTCGGGCTGTGTATGATACTTTTTTATTATCACATTTTAAAGGAGAAATCAATATGGAACTCGGAATAAAAGGTCTTGCGGAAACCGTCGTCACCGAAGCGAACACCGCAAAAGCAGCCGGCAGCGGCACTCTTGACGTTTTCGCCACCCCCTGCATGGTCGCACTCATGGAGGAAGCGGCGCTCCGCTCCGTCGCACCCTACCTTGCCGAGGGCGAAGGCACCGTCGGCACCAAGCTCTGCGTCAGCCACGACGCCGCCACCCCGCTCGGCATGAAGGTCAGAGCCGAGAGCGAGCTTGTTGAGATCGACCGCCGCAGACTGGTCTTTAACGTCAGCGCCTACGACGAATGCGGTCTCATCGGCAAGGGTACGCACGAGCGCTTCATCATAAACGGCGAAAAGTTCCTTTCCAAGGTCAACGCAAAGAAGGCGGCGGAATGAAAAAATTCATCGTTTTGATCGGCAACTACGGCTCCGGCAAAACGGAGATCGCAATAAATCTTGCCGTACAGTCGGCATCCGCCGGCAAAAACACCCTCGTCATCGACCTCGACAAGGTGAACGACTACTTCCGTATGTCCGACAGAGTGGACGTTCTGAGGGAGAACAAGGTAAACCTCGTGTCCCCGACCTTTGCCGGTCAGGGCGTCACGCCGAGCAATATGTCCGCTGCGGTGGCGTCCGCCTTCGCCGGGGACTGGGATCTCTGCGTTTTCGACGTCGGCGGCGACTCCGCCGGGGCGATGTCGCTCGGCCGCTATCATCAGGATTTTGCGGCGCTCGACCCCGCTCAGCTTGAGGTCTACGACATCGTGAACGTCTTTCGTCCCATGTCCGAAAGTCCGGAGAAGATACTGAAGCTCAAAGAGGAGATGGAGGGCTTTGCCCGCCTCAAGGTCACGGGCTTTGTCAACAACTCAAATCTTCTGAATTTTGCAAGCGCCGACGACATTCGTCAGGGCTACGACGTGCTGAAGGAAACCTCGGATATGAGCGGCATCCCCGTTATGCACACCACGGGGCGCAAGTGCTTCCTCGACGAGTTCCTCGCCGACGGCAGGGACGCAAAGTACATCGGTGAGCCGATCCCCCTCGAAACCTATATGCACCGAAGCTGGGAAGCCTTCACCACGCTCGGACTTTGAGGTGACGCCATGACTCTTGAATGGTTCGGTCACGCTTGTTTTAAACTGACAGGAAGCGGCGGAAGCGTGGTCTTTGACCCCTACGCCGACGGCTCCGTGCCGGGGCTTACCCTCCCTCCGCTGACGGCGTCAGCCGTCATTTGCAGCCACGGTCACTCCGACCACTCGGCGGCGGATGCGGTGCGGTGCGTCGGAGCGGACTTCCCCTTCCCGCTGCGGCAAATTCCCTGCTGGCACGATGAATACAAGGGCGCAAAGCGTGGCGATAATCTCATCAGCATCGTTAACTGCGACGGGCTGACCGTCGCCCACATGGGCGATATCGGTCACCTGCCCGACGGCGAAATGCTCAAGGCGCTTACCGGTATCGACATTATGCTCATCCCCGTCGGCGGCGTGTATACGCTGGACGCCGCTGCCGCCTTTGAGCTTGTGCGCATGACGTCGCCGAGGGCGGTCGTCCCGATGCACTACCGCTCCGACGGCTTCGGACTTTCCAATATCGCCCCCGTGTCCGACTTTCTCCGGCTGTTTAACGAGGACGAGATACACCGTCTCCCCGGCAGCGTCTGGGAGGTAAAAAGCCCGGATGCGCTCTCCGGCGTTTATGTTTTCGCCGACTTGATAATATGAAATGTTCTGCAAACTGAGAGGTAAACCCATGAAAAAGCTTGTTTCCCTGCTGCTTTTGCTCACGCTGTGTCTCGGACTTGCCGCCTGTGCGGCATCCGACCCCGACCCCGCTCCCACGCCCACCGAGAAGGCTCAGGCTCCCGAAGAGACGCCCGAACCCTCCGACGACGGTCTGCCCGACATCGACCCCGGCTCGTGGCAATTCGTGCTTGTAAACCCGTGGAACGAGTTCGGCAGCGACGCTCCCGCCCTCGAAAACTTTGAGGGCGTACCCTTCGACGCACGCATAATCGGACCGCTTTCCGACTTTGCGCAGGGCGCACGGGACGCAGGCTACAGCTTCCGTGCCTTCTCCGGCTACCGTGACTACGCAACGCAGTCGTATCTCTACAACCGCAAGGTGGAGCAGGTCGGCGAAGCGAAGGCTCGCACCATCGTCGCCTACCCCGGCACGAGCGAGCATCACACCGGGCTTGCCGCCGACATTGCTGACGGGCATTACGAGCTTCTGACCTCCGAGCTTGAGAACACCGGGCTTTACAAGTGGATGGTGGAGCATTGTGCGGAGTACGGCTTCATCGTGCGCTATCCGAACGGCAAGAGCGACATTACGGGCATCATCTACGAGCCGTGGCACTTCCGCTATGTCGGCGTGGAGGCTGCGACCTACATCATGGAAAACGGCCTCACGCTCGAAGAGTTTCTTGCACTGTACGAAAACAGGTGATTTTGAATTTAAAAGCGCCGCCCGTAGGCGGCGCTTTTGTTTTTGCTTGACAAGCGGCGCTTTTACTTTATAATGTTGCTATTCTGCGGAGGTGATTTTGTGGCGGAGAAAAAGGGCTTTAGAACAAGGGATCTCGTTTTGATCGCAATATTTGCGGCAATGATGGCGGTGTGCGCATGGATAAGCGTCCCCGTGCTTGCAGTTCCGTTTACGCTCCAGTCCTTCGGCGTTTTCATGGCGCTGCTCTGTCTCGGCGGCAAACGAGGGACCGCCGCCGTATGCGTCTACGTTCTGCTCGGTGCAGTCGGCGCACCCGTGTTCTCCGGCTTTAACGGCGGCATCGGTGCGATCATGGGAGCCACGGGCGGCTACATAATCGGCTTCATTTTTTCGGGACTCAGCTACTGGCTCATTTGCGCCCGCTCCCCGCACAAGGGTACGCTTCTGACGGTTCTTGCGTGCCTTGCTGCGCTTTGCGTGTGCTACCTTTTCGGCACCTTTTGGTTCATGGCAGTCTACACGGGTGCAGACAATGACTTTATCTCCGTCGCCGCAAAATGCGTGCTGCCGTTTATCATCCCCGACCTATTAAAGCTGCTCC
>CAVDMS010000008.1:0-6709 GCA_963610045.1 Bacteroidaceae bacterium | reverse complement strand
GAAGATATCCTCCGTCGTTAAACGTCACGTTTCGGTCTGATATATAGAAAAAGTCCCTCGGTTTCCGAGGGACTTTTTCTATATTAAAAACGCCGCCCGCAGATAACTGCGGGCGGCTACAGCCTTTATCCGTTACGCACCGGATTGTGACCGGAGAACGGTCTGAATATCGCCTCCGTCGGTCAATCGGCTGTTTATTCTTATTCCTTTACGGTAGCTGCTTCTGCCGCAAGATTTGCGACCATTTCCTTCAGTGCAGCGTTCTCGGCTTCGAGCTTGGAGATCTGCTCGCTGCTGCTTTCCTCTGCGACCGCTGCCGCCGCAGCACCTGCTGCCGCTGCCTGAGTGGTCTGTGCGGAAACCGCAGACTCGGAGTCCTTGGAGGTCTTGCGTGCGATCGCAGCAACGATCACAAACACGACTGCAACGACTGCGAGGATGATGACTGCCGTGAGCTGGAGGCTGCCGGAGTAGACATAGTGATCCATGTCCGCAAGCTCGGTCACAAAGTCACCTGCCGCATTTACACGGGTGGGGTAGATGTAGTTGGTGTAGCCGGTGATGAGGCCGACGACGTTTGCAGCAACTGCGAGGATCGCAGAAACGAGGCCGCAGCCGAAGCCGGTCTTGCCGTTGCCGGAGATACCGCCGACGAGGCCGATGATGCCGGCGACGATGCCGAGGATGCAGGCGATTGCTGCAAGACCGCAGACAACGATCCTACCGGTGACTTCCTTGGTGATGTCGGCTTCCTGATCGACGAGGTACTGCTCTGCCTTGTCAAGCAGAACGCTGCACTTGTCGAGGTCGAGGAGAGTGAAGCCGTCGCGTCCGGGAGCGGTGACCTTTTCGCCGTTCTCGTCAACGAGGTACATCTGAGCAACGACGTCGTCACAGAGCTTTGCATATGCTTCTTCGTTCAGAACGTATGCAGGTGCGTTTTCGCCGGTTGCGGTGTTCTTGATGATGAGGTTATCGGGGATAGCAACGTTGAGTTCCTTTGCCATGTATTCGGGGAGGGACATAATGGTCTCCTCGCCGCTGTACCAGTGGTAGCAGGGAACCATGCCGTGGAAGAGGGTGTATGCGCCTTCTGCAAGAGCGACTTCGCCCTGCTCGAATACGTTGAGCTGTGCGTCGCCGTCAGCAAGCTGTGCGCCGCCGGCTGCGAGGTCTTTTCTGCCCTTTGCAAGCTCGGCTTCACCTGCTGCGAGCTGCTTCTCTGCGTCGGCGAGCATCTTTTCGGCTTCCTGAAGCTGCGCCAGACCGTCTTCGTACTCCTTGAGCTTTGCCTTGCCGTCAGCGACCATCTGCTGCATATATGCAGGGAAGTCGGTCACGTCTGCGGGGATCTCAAGTCCGAGGTTCTTTGCGAGGGGACGGACAACGCCCACGAACCAAAGCTGTGCGGAATCAAAGCCGGGGAGCTTTGCAAGAGAGCCGTCACGGAACTGGACGTACTGATCAAGGTAAGGCATAAGGGGCTCGATCTTCTCAAGCATTGCCTTGCCTTCGTTGTAGGCCTGGGTGTTGTCGGCGATCTTCTGCTTGCCTTCTTCGTATGCCTTCTTGCCTTCTTCGTATGCCTTGTAGCCGTCGGAAAGGGTCTTCTCGCCGGCTGCGAGCTTTGCTGCGCCTTCGTTGTAGGCTACGAGTCCGTCGGAGAAGGTGTCTGCACCGTCAAGGTAAGTCTGCTGATTTTCCTTGAGCTGTGCAACGCCGTCTCTTGCGGTCTGAATGCCTTCCCTTGCGGTGTCGGCATCGCTGGTCTTGTACTCTTTGACGTTCAGGATGTCCTGTACGCCGGCTACGCAGGCGAACAGTCCGAATACGCATGCCAGAACGAGGCAGATGCTACAGACCATAAGTAATACTCTTTTCATTTTAATCCTCCCAATGTTTTATAAAAAGTTTACTTAATCCCATTTATTTGACAATTTCTTGTCAGCGTATTGTATTGTAACACACGATGTCAGAATAGTAAATAAAAAATTACAGGTTTTCTAAAAAAATTTTAACAAACTTTGAATATTGTCCGTATAATTTTATACATTTCAAGGAATATTCAACGGATTATCTTAGAATGTACGATTGCCCGTTAACATTTTATACATACTTTAGCGCCAAAATTGTGAACATTTTGTTAAGTCACAGAGGATAAAACCGCTCCGCCGTATATGTCTTACGGCGGAGCGTTGATTCCTTTTTCAGAACAGGAGCTTAAACAGGTTTTCGTCCTTTGCGACGTTGCTCATCTCGCCGACGAACATGATGTCGGTGACGCCGGAGGAGGAGACGAGGTTCTTAACGGAGCCGTTAAAGTAGCGCAGGTCGAGCATGAGAATGTTCTCGTAGTCCGCCGTCAGGAATGGCGCAAGGGAGTTTGCAAAGGAGTCTTTTATGACGAGCAGCGTTTTACCGTTCTGCGCACCGCCCTTTATGAGCATCATTGCCCGGTTGCCGCCGAAGAACACGGTGTATTTGTCCTTCGTCTCAAGCTTGCTCATGTCGTAGACCTCAATGTTCTTGCCGTCGGCGGTGACGGAAAGGGAGTCCGAAACGGGAGCGATGTACACCTCGTCGGGAACGGCGGCGGAGTCGAGCGTCTTGGAATAGGTGGTGCCGAGGAAGGAGTCGCTCACCTTTTGAAGCTCGCCTTCGTATGCGCCCTTGCCCTGCATGATGCAGTCGTAGGCAAGGTATGCACCCATGGTCGTCCAGTGATGGTCGGTGCGGTAGTAGATATACTCTCCGCTGTGCTCCGACAGGGCGGAGTAGATATCGGGCAGCGAAACGCCGTCGCCGAAAACGTCCTGCGCTATGCCGTACATGAGCTTTGCGTCGTACATTTGGGCGTTTGCGGGGAGCTTATCTTTTAGCACCGTTCCGGCTGCGGGGACCAAAACGACGGTGGAGGGAAGCCCCTGTGCGTCGATGAAGCTCTTTATCGACGCAAGATTTTCGCGGTAGCGGTCAAGCTCAAAGTCGTCGGAGGTGATCTTCTCCATGTAGTAGCCGTCCCGTCCGATGTAGGCGCCGCCGATGTCGGCAAAGCCGAGCGTGAGCTTTATCTTCGTGCCGACCGCCGTCCACAGATCCCTTGCGGGGAACTGGTCGCTTAAATACTTCGAGAGCTTGGACTGAAAGCTGCCGTCAAGCAGCGTGTCGCCGCTGAGCACCGGCGCCGTCTGAAGCACACGGTTTTCGTTGTCGGAAAACTCCCTGTCCGGCGTTGCGAGGATATAAACGCCGGGCAGAACGATAATGACGAGGAATATTGCGATGAATGTGATGTACAGTTTTTTCATTTCGCTCACCTCTCAGAATCTGAAGTACAGGAAGGGGTTGTAGCTGTCAACGACGAGGAACATCATGCAAAGCGCAAGCAGCAGTATCGTCGCTGTGGCCTTGATGCAGAATGCGCTCTCCTCGCCGACGCAGAGCTTACGCCCGACGAATGCGGCAAGACGCTTGGGAAGCTGCGTCGATGCGATGCAGAGTATAAGAAGCAGCGCAGCTCTCGTCGTGAGAAGGTAGAGGTCAAGCCCGCCCGTAAGTCCGTTTGCGCCGAACATGGAGCCGAGGTACGGCAAAAGCACGCTCGTGTCGTCGCAGGCGAAGATGACCCAGCCGATGACGATGATAAACAGCGCATATATGTGCCGCACGAAGGCGGGGAGCTTATCGAGTACCTTGAGCATGAACAGCTTTTCAAGGACGAGGAACAGGAAGTAGTAAAGACCCCACATGACGAAGTTCCAGCCTGCGCCGTGCCAGAAGCCGGTCAGCGTCCAAACGATGAGCAGGTTGAGTATCTGCCGTGCCATGCCCTTGCGGTTGCCGCCGAGGGGGATGTACAGGTACTCCTTGAACCATGTGCTGAGCGTGATGTGCCAGCGCCGCCAAAACTCGGTGATGCTCTTGGATTCGTAGGGGTAGCGGAAGTTTTCGGGGAATTTGAAGCCGAACATTCTGCCGAGTCCGATCGCCATGTCGGAGTAGCCGGAGAAGTCGAAGTAAATCTGGAAGGTGTAGGCTATCGCGCCGAGCCACGCCATGAGTACGGAGGTCTCGCCGCCGAGGGCATAGATCTGATCCCAAAGCGCACCGATCTGATTTGCCAAAAGCACCTTCTTGCCGAGACCCACGACAAAGCGGCAGATGCCGCTTGCAAAGTCCTCGGCGGAGACGCTGCGCTCTTTAAGCTGCGCCTCAACGTCGGAGTAGCGGACGATGGGTCCTGCGATAAGCTGCGGGAACATGGTGATGTACATTCCGAAGTCCAGAATATTGCGCTGCACCTTCACGTCGTCACGATAGACGTCTATCGTGTAACTCATCGCCTGGAAGGTGTAGAAGCTGATGCCGATGGGCAGCGCAAGATTCACAAGCCCGATCTCGGCGTTAAAGGCACGATTTAAGTTCGTTATCACGAAGTCTGTGTACTTGAACACGCAGAGCAGTCCGATGTCTATGACGACGGAGAGCGCAAGCAGCGCCTTTGAAAGCCGGACGTTTTTCCTGTTGCGGTCAAGCAGCAGACCGAAGGCGTAGTTTATCGCAATGGAGAACATCATCAGGAACACATACTTCGGCTCGCCCCATGCGTAGAACACGAGGGAGACGAGCAGCAGAAAGCTGTTCCTTAAACGCTTGGGACAGATATAGTACCCCGCAAGCACGATGGGCAGGAATACGCATATGAACACCGAATCACTGAATACCATATCTGTTTTCTCCTAAAGTTTAGTTTACAAAGTCCTCAAAGGCGGACCTGACGGCGGAATTGTTGTCCGTCATTATAAGCACGGCGTACCTGCCGTCGGTAAAGACAAGGGCGTTCTCCGCTCTCGGCACCTCGCTCACGCCGTAGGACTTGTAGAAGTCCACACGGTTCTGAGCGTGCTGCTTTAAGGAGTCGGCGGCGACCGAGACATCGCCCGCATCCTTGACTGCGATCACGGCGATCTCGTAGGAGGCAAGCTCGTTTGCATAGCTCACGAAGTACGCCTCGACCTTGTCGTAGTCCATGTCGGAAATGTAGGAAAAGCTGCTCTTTGCGTTGTCGTCCGAGCTTGAAGCGGAGAGCATATCGGGAAGCTCGCCCGCAGCCGAGAGCATTTCGACCCGAAGGTCGTACATACTCACGGTCTCACGGCTCTCCCCGCAGGCGCAGAGGCAAAAGCACAGGCAAAGCGCAAGCAGAAGCGAGACAGTTCTTTTCATAAGCGCCTCCGTATCAGCCTTTTGCGTCGATGACGTTGCTGATGATGTCGTCGTCCCAATCGTCGTCGTCGACGTCCGAGACCTCGATGTCGCCGAAGGACTTCTCTATCGCATCGTATATTTTATCATACGCATCCGAGGGTATGTCAATAGGATCGTCGATATCGGGATCGTCGTCGTTATAATCAAAGCCGTCGATGGTGATGAACAGCACATAGCCCTCCTGCACCTTGTACCAGTTCCAGTACAGAGTGAGGTAGCCGTACTCGTCGGAGTTCATAAGGCGCATCTCAATGTCGGACATGATCTCGTTGACTATCGCCGCTTCGGGTTCGCCGATCTCGGTCTTGAACGCAAAGGCTGCGCTGCCGCACTGCTCGTCGATCATATCTCTGAGCGCTGCGGGCAGGTCGTAAATGTCGTCGCAGGTCTTGAGGTTGCTGTATGCGTGGTTGTACTTGATGCCGTTTGCGGCGGGGAAGTAGGAGGTATCCCAAGTCTGATCGGTGGCGCACATGGCGTCGTTGCGGTTAAAGTGCGTGTAGTTGCCGCTGCCGACATCGGAGTATATATCGGTATGATACCACTCTCCGTCGAGCTTTACAAGGTTCCATGAATGATAGCACTCGGTGTTATGTACTACCATGCAGTCGATGTCGAGCATCTGCATGAACAGACGGAAGGTGGTGGCGTAGCCGACGCAGACTGCGTTGTGGTATTTAAGTACGCCGTAGGGGTTGTCGCAGTCCTCCTGCGTGTTGGGGATGACGAGGAAGGAACCGCTGTCGTGATCGAGGTTTGCGGTCATCCAATCGTACACCGCAAGCTCCTTTTCGTAGTCGCTCATGTCCTTGTCGATGATCTCGTCAAGGATCTTCGACGCCATGTCGAGCGTCTCCTTGTCCTTGTCGCTGAGGTCTGAGCGGTCGCCGGACTTATAGGCATCGGAAATGTTCTTGGTGGACTTTATCTCGTACTCGTCGGCGATTATGACTCCGTCCTCGGTGGTCTCGCCGCCGTTTTTGTTAAGGGTGGAGTTTAAAAGCTCGCCCTGGGCATTTACCTTGGTGAGAAGCGAGATGTTCAGCACCAGTCCCGCTATGAGTATCGCCGCAAGTATGCCGGCAAAGATGCCGACGGCGATCTTGAGCTTTTTGTTGGTTTGCTGCATAATGATTACTCCTTTCGGGTTTATAAAAACTCCTTGTCGCTAAGCCGACAGGGGCTTAAGTCCCGTCAGCTTAAGACGCAGAGGGGTTTGCTAAGTTCCGTAAATTTGCCGAGTTGAGCAAAAATTTTTTGGGCAATATGCTACTTGCCTCGGAATCGACGATAAGATATACTGTTTAAGCATAAGGGGAGCATCCGAACCCGTTTTTAAGCGGATATGAGCGCCGCAGACTTCGTTTTGCTCAATCACAAGGCGACAGCCTTCCTCAATCGCAAAGCCTTGCCTGCAACGCACATCTCTCGCTTAAAAATC
>CAVDMS010000007.1:0-43274 GCA_963610045.1 Bacteroidaceae bacterium | reverse complement strand
ATGGCTCCCTCTGACGAGGGAGCTGTCGGCGTAAGCCGACTGAGGGAGAGAAAACCTTCAGTTTTCCTTGCATTTTTAATGCGTTGCGAGTTTCTACGTCTTCTCTCCCTCCGTCAAAATCTTACGATTTTGACACCTCCCTCGTCAGAGGGAGGCATGAGAATGGAGCTTGTCTCACACCGGCTGGAGGTATGAGACCGGAGGTCGCTTTGCATCGTCTGGAGGCATGACTGCGGCGGTCTGCAATGCTGCGGCGGTCGTGCGCACGAAAACCGCTCGGCTTAAATATTTACAAATATCTGTTGATTACGCAGCTATTGTATAGTAAAATACTATGTGATTTTTGCAGAATGGAGAATTGCAAATGAAAAAATTTATTACGCTTACGCTTGCTCTCGTTATGGTTCTGGGCTGCTTTGCAGGCTGTTCCGGCGACAGCTACAAGGAAGATACCGTCATGGTCGTGAACGGCTCCGAGGTCAGCTTCGACGAATACTGCTACTGGCTCGGCTACTCCGCAAGCTACCTCCAGTACATATACAGCAACTACACCGGAAGCAGCGCCGTTGACTGGGATGCGGCCTCACCCTTCGACGAGAATCAGACCAACTTCGAGTGGTGCGTCGCAAACACCAAGGAGACCATAGTAAAAAGCCGCATAGTCGAGGCGGAATTTAATGACAGAGGCTTAAAGCTCAGCGACGAGGACAAGGCCGAGATCGACGAGACCCTTAAAAATGCCGCCGAGAATTGGTGCGGTGAGGGCGCCGATCAGGAGAAGCTCCGTGAGTATCTTGCGGGCGTCAATATAAATTACGATTACTACAAGAAGAACCTTGAAATGAACCTCATTTCAAACGCACTTTTTGCGGATATGTACGGCGAAAACGGCGAAAAGCTCAAGGAAGCCGACGTTCTCAAGTACGCCGAGGAAAACGGCTATGTTAATGCAAACCACATCCTCATCCAGACCAAGGATCCGAACGGCACCGAGGAGTATTCCGAGGCGGAGGTCGAGCGCCGCACCGAGCTTGCAAAGCAGCTTTCCGACGAGCTTCGCGCGATAAGCGACACCGACGAGATGATGACCCGCTTTGCAGAGCTTAAAGCCGAGTACTGCGACGATCTCAAGTACCGTGCAAAATGCACCGGCTGCGAGAAGATCTTCGGCATCCACAAGAAGGACTTCGACGAGGGCAAGCTCACCTGCCCGAACTGCGGTACCGCAAACGAGGCGGACAGCTTCATGTATTCCGACAATGCCGAGGGCTACGAGTTTGCCAAGGGCGCAATGGTCGAGGAGTTTTATAACTGCTGCCTGAGCCTCAAGGACTACGAGGTCTCGGAGCCTGTTCAGAGCACCTACGGCTATCACATCATCGTGCGTCTGCCCCTTGACACGGAAAAGGCGATAGTCGATCCCTACGCCAGCTCCACCATGACTCTTGCCGCCACCGTTGCGGATAACGAGTTCTCCGATATGCTCGACGAAAAGGCGGAGAAGGCGACGGCGGAGTTCGTAAACGGCTATACGGCGTCGAGCTTCAAGTCGATGTTCACCGACAGCGGATTTACGCTTACAAGCTACGATGACTACAAGGCGAGCAAAGAAGCCGAGAGCGACAAGTAAATTTGCGATTTAAAACGAAAAGACTCCGGAAGCGAGATAAAGCTTTCGGAGTCTTTTGCTGCGGACAACGAAAAAAGCCCGCCGTAAGGCGGGCTTGTTTCGGGTAATATAAAATTACACAGCGCGGGTGACCTTGCCGCTGCGCAGGCAGCGGGTGCAAGCATAAACATGCTTGGGACTTCCGTCCACGATCGCCTTGACGCGCTTCACGTTGGGCTTCCAAGTACGGTTGGAACGTCTGTGAGAATGGGAAACCTGGATGCCGAAGGCAAGACCCTTGTCGCAAAATTCACACTTTGCCATTTGTTGAAGCACCTCCTTGCTTGTGTTTAGCCGCCTCTAAAAAGGACAGCTTATATATAATAGCAGACAATCACGGCAATTGCAAGACATTTTTTCATAAAATAAATTGCGCCGCCTTGCGCTCTTTGTCCTGCCCGCCGTGCTTGACGCAGACCCCGTGCATAGATATAATATAATATTATAGAATAACATAGGAGGGATAGGCGCATATGGCAGGAAAGTATTCCGTAAGGCTCAAAACACTGGCGGAGGAAAACGGGCTTTTGCCGCTGCACACCTCGGAGGACTACGAGGAAAGGCTGCTCACCACGGCGGACGTCAACCGTCCCGCACTGCAGCTTGCGGGCTTTTACAACTACTTCGACCCCAAGCGGCTCCAGATCATGGGCAGGGTCGAAAGCACCTATCTGGAGCTTAAAACCGAGGACGAGCGCAGACGCTGCTTCGACGATCTTTTTAAGTGGGACATTTCAGCACTCGTCATCTGCCACGGTGCTGCGGCGTTCCCCGAATGCATCGAGGCGGCGAGGAAGTACGACCGCAACGTTTTCACGACGACGGAGGACACCTCCGACTTCATGGCGAACGTCATAAGCGCACTGCACTTCCACCTCGCCCCCCGCACGACGGTACACGGCGTGCTTGTCGAGGTCCACGGCGAAGGGCTGCTTCTGACCGGCGACTCCGGCATCGGCAAGAGCGAGACTGCGCTTGAGCTTATAAAGAGGGGTCACCGCCTCATCGCCGACGACGCAGTTGATATCCGCAAGCTGAGCAAGGGCAGCCTTGTCGGCTCTGCGCCGGAGCTTATCCGCTACTACATGGAGCTGCGAGGCATCGGCGTTGTGGACGTCCGCCACATATACGGCGTCGGTGCGGTAAAGCCCGAAAGCGCCATTGACCTCGTCGTGAACATGGAGATATGGGACGACGGCAAGGCATACGACCGACTGGGGCTTACGAACGAAACGCAGGACATTCTCGGCGTGACGGTGCCGAGCATAACGATCCCGGTGCGCCCGGGCAGGAACCTTGCGGTCATTTTGGAGCTTGCCGCAATGAACAACCGTCAGAAGAAGATGGGCTACAACGCCGCAGAGACGCTTGCGGCAAATCACGACCGGGCGATAGACCTCGGCACTGTCTGATTGGAGAGAATGATGGAACAGCTTGAAAAGGCGATAGCCGCAATTAAGGAAAAAATGCCGGAGCTGGAGCTTCGGGAGAGCGAGCCGATGTCGGAGCATTGCTCCTTTAAGCTCGGCGGACCCGTCAGAGCCTTTGCCGTGCCGAAGGATATTTGGGAGTTTTCAAAGCTTGAGTTTATCCTGCATATGCACAGCGTTGCGCCGCTGATGATCGGCAAGGGAACGAATATGATAATCCCCGACGAGGGACTCCCGATATGCGTCATTTCGACGGAGAAGCTAAACCGCATCCGTCTCGGAGAGGACGGCGTTACGATACACGCCGAGGCGGGCGTTTCGCTTGCATCTCTTGCGGCGTTTGCGAAGCAGAACTCTCTTTCGGGGCTTGAGTTTGCGTCGGGCATTCCGGGAAGCGTCGGCGGTGCGCTGCTGATGAACGCCGGAGCCTACGGCGGCGAGATGAAGGACGTCACAGACAGTGTCGTCGTGTACTACCTGCCGGAGCAGGCGCTCACCGAGGTGGCGGGCAAGGACTGCGATTTTTCCTATCGCCACAGCGCCTTCGAGAACTTAAGCTGCGCAATTTTGAGTGCGGTGTTCAGGCTCACGCCCGGCGTGCCGGAGGAGATCGGCGCCAAGATGAACGAGATGAACGAAAAGCGCCGTGCGTCCCAGCCGCTGGATATGCCCTCTGCCGGAAGCGCCTTTAAGCGTCCGGAGGGCGGCTATGCCGCAGCGCTCATAGACGAGGCGGGACTCAAGGGCTTTACCGTCGGCGGTGCGATGATAAGCACGAAGCATGCGGGCTTTGCGGTGAACGCAGGCGGAGCAAGCTATGACGACGTGGTGGAGCTGCTCGACAAGGTGCGCCGCACGGTGTACGAAAAGTCCGGCATCACGCTTACGCCGGAGATAAGGATATACCCCAAGGGCATGGTTCTGGTGGACGACTGGAAGCAGCGCCGCAGCGGGATAATGGACCAGATGGCAAAATCGTCGCAGGAAAAGGCGGAAGCGCAGGAGTAAGTCGGAAGCATACGACTACGGGGGGAGAACAAAGCATGGAGTTTTTGATAATCACGGGACTTTCCGGCGGCGGAAAGAGCCAGGCGGCGGACATCATAGAGGACCTCGATTTCTACTGCGTCGACAATATGCCGGCGGCGCTCATACCGAGGTTTGCGGAGCTGTGCGCAGCGACGAAGGGGCGCTACGAAAAGGTGGCGCTTGTTACGGACGTGCGTGAGAAAAACGGCTTTACGGAGATAATCGAGGCGCTGCGGGAGCTTAAAGCCACGGGCTTCGGCTACAGAATACTGTACATGGAGGCGGACGATCAGACGATCGTCAAGCGCTACAAGGAGTCCCGCAGACCGCACCCCTTGGCAAAGACGGGAATGTCCATCGAGTCGGCGATCGAGAACGAGCGCAGTCAGATACGCCCGATACGGGAGATGGCGGACTACATCGTGAACACCTCGCACCTGACGCTTGGGCAGCTCCGCAACGAGCTTTACACCCTGTTTGCGGAGAACACCCCGCACCGGGGCATCACGGTGAACGTGTTGTCCTTCGGCTTTAAGTACGGTATGCCGCTGGACGCAGACCTCGTGTTCGACGTGAGGTTCCTGCCGAACCCCTACTACGTCGAGGAGCTGCGTCTGCACAGCGGTCTTGACGCCGACGTGCGTGACTACGTTTTCGGCTTTAAGCAGACGACGGACTTTATGGACAAGCTCGTCGATATGATAGAATTTCTCATCCCCCTCTACATCGAGGAGGGGAAGTACAGTCTCACCATTGCGATAGGCTGCACCGGCGGACGGCATCGCTCCGTTGCGGTCGCAACCGCACTGGGCGAGCATCTGCGCTGCATGGAGTACAATGTGGCGGACATTAACCGTGATCTCAACAAGGGCGGGTGAACATGAGCTTTTCATCGAAGGTAAAGGCGGAGCTTTGCGGCGCAAAGCTTGAAAAGCGCTGCTGCGCCATGGCGGAGGCATACGGCGTACTCATGTACTGCCGCAGCTTCACGCCGAGCGAGATCTGCATCGTCACCGCAAGCCCTGACTTTGCACGGCGCTTGCCGAGACTGTTTAAAAAGGCGCTCGGCGTGCAGTTTTCCCGACTTCCGTCGGAGAGCGCAAAGGGCAAATTCACCTTTGCGATCGACGAGCCGGACAAGATACGCAGCATATACGACGCCTTCGGAATGGACGTCGGCACGCTGTCGCTGCACGTCAACCTCGGCGTGCTTGAGGAGCCGTGCGACAGGGCGGCGTTCCTGCGGGGGGCGTTTCTCGCCGGCGGCTCGGTGACCGACCCCGACAAGCGCTATCATCTTGAGCTTGCGACGGGGCATCACTCCGTTTCGAGGGAGACGGAGGCGCTTGCGCTCGACGCCGGGCTTTCGATGAAGTCGGCTCAGCGCAAGGGCAACAGCCTTTTGTACTTAAAGCAGTCGGACTGCATCGCCGACTTTCTGACCACGGTGGGCGCACCCGTCTCCGCCCTCGACGTCATGGCGTCGAAGGTCGAAAAGGATATGCGCAACACCATAAACCGCAAGGTCAACTGCGACTCGGCAAACGCCGACAAGGTGGTCGCAGCCGCCGCCGAGCAGATGGATGCGATACGCTTTATCGAGCAGAGCTGCGGTCTTGCCGCTTTGCCGGACAAGCTTCAGGAGGCGGCGCTGCTGCGCATCGCAAACCCCGAAGCGAGCCTGTCGGACCTTGCGCTTTTGAGCTATCCCCCGGTGACTAAGAGCTGCCTTAGCCACCGCCTTAAAAAGATCGTCGAATTTGCGGACGTCGGCAGGAAGGATCAAATTTTGCAATGAGCTTTGTACACCTTCATCTTCATACGGAATACTCCCTGCTCGACGGCGCCTGCCGCATCGAGGAGCTGCCCCGCCGTCTAAAGGAGCTGGGGCAGACCGCCGCTGCGATAACCGACCACGGCGTCATGTACGGCGCCGTCGCATTTTACAAGGCCTGCGTCGCCGAGGGCATAAAGCCCATCATCGGCTGCGAGGTCTACGTTGCGCCCCGCTCCCGCTTCGATCGGGAACACGGCGTAGACTCGGATTACAGCCACCTCATACTGCTGTGCAAAAACGAGACGGGCTACAAAAATCTGTGCTACATCGTCTCCTGCTCCTTCACCGAGGGCTTTTACGGAAAGCCGAGGATAGACTGGAAGCTGCTGTCGGAGCATTGCGAGGGGCTTATTTGTCTCTCCGGCTGCATTGCGGGCGCGATACCGAAAATGCTGCTCCGTGGCGACTACGAGGGCGCAAAGAGCAAGGCCGAGGAGCTGTCGGCGCTGTTCGGCAGGGACGGCTTTTACCTTGAAATTCAGGATCACGGACTGGCGCAGGAGCGCCGTGCGGCCGAGGGTCTTTTGCGCATACACCGTGAGACGGGCATCCCCCTTGCGCTCACGAACGATGCGCACTACATCGAAAAAAAGGACGCTCCGTATCAGGACGTCCTCATGTGCATATCCATGCAGAAAAGCCTCTCCGACCCCGCCCGCCTGCGTTTCGAGACGGACGAGTTCTATGTGAAGAGCGAGGAGGAGATGTCCCGTCTCTTCCCCGACTACCCGGAGGCGATGGAGAACACCGCAAGGATCGCCGATATGTGCAATTACGACTTCGAGTTCGGTCACTACAAGCTGCCGAGGTTTGCGCTCCCCGACGGCGAGACGGACAGCTTTTCGTATCTCGAAAAGCTCTGCGGCGAGGGCTTTCGCCGCCGCTACCCGAACGACGACGGGACGGTCGCAAAGCAGCTCCGCTATGAGCTTCAGATGATAAAAAAGATGGGCTTTGTGGATTACTTCCTAATAGTCTCGGACTTCATCGCCTACGCCAAGGGTCAGGGCATCCCCGTCGGTCCCGGACGAGGCAGCGCCGCGGGCTCCGTCGTGTCGTACACGCTCGGAATAACCGACGTCGATCCGATAAAATACAGCCTGTACTTCGAGCGCTTTTTAAATCCCGAACGTGTCAGTATGCCCGATATCGACATCGACTTCTGCGTTCTGCGCCGAGGCGAGGTCATAGACTACGTCAACCGCAAATACGGCAGCGACCACGTCGCCCAGATCGTGACCTTCGGCACGATGGCGGCGAGGGGCGCCGTGCGTGACGTCGGGCGTGTCATGGACGTTTCGTACAACGAAACGGACTACATCGCAAAGCAGATCCCGTTTTCGCCGGGCATGACGCTCGATGCGGCGCTGAGACTTTCAAAGCCCCTGCGTGACGCTTACGAGTCCGACGAGCGGATGCGCACGCTCATCGACACCGCCAAGGCGGTGGAGGGCATGCCGAGGCACGCCTCGATGCATGCAGCGGGCGTCGTCATAACCGACCGCCCCGTGTACGAGTACGTCCCGCTGTCGAAAAACGACGAAAACGTCGTCACGCAGTATCAGATGACGACGCTTGAGGAGTTGGGGCTTCTCAAAATGGACTTCCTCGGTCTGCGAAACCTCACCGTCCTCGATGCGGCGGCACGGCTCGTGCAGAAAAGGGAGCCGGACTTTAGGGTCGAGACCATCCCCGACGGCGACCGCAAGGTGTTCGAAATGCTGTCGGCGGGCAAGACAAGCGGCGTGTTCCAGCTTGAAAGTGCGGGCATGACCGGCGTCTGCGTCGGGCTAAAGCCACGCAGCATTGAGGATATAACCGCTATCATATCGCTGTACCGCCCCGGTCCGATGGACAGCATACCGAGGTTTATCGAATGTTCGGGGCATCCCGAAAAAATCAGCTACAAGCACGAGATGCTGCGCCCGATACTCGAAGTCACCTACGGCTGCATCGTGTATCAGGAGCAGGTCATCGAGATATTCCGCCGTCTGGCGGGCTTCTCGCTCGGACAGGCGGACATGATCCGCCGTGCCATGAGCAAGAAAAAGCACAAGGTCATAGACGCCGAGCGTGTGGCGTTCGTACACGGCGACGTAAGCCGGGGCATCGACGGCGCCGTGAAGCGTGGCGTGCCGGAGGCGGTCGCAAACAGCATATACGACGAGATACTCGACTTTGCGTCCTACGCCTTTAATAAGGCGCACGCCGTGAGCTATGCCATCGTCGCCTACCGCACGGCGTACATGAAGCGCCACTACCCCCGTGAGTACATGGCGGCGCTGCTGTCGTCGGTGTTGGATTCAAGCACTCAGGTCGCAGAGTACATCTCCGAGTGCCGCAGTATGGGCATTGCCCTGCTGCCGCCCGACCTAAACCGCTCCGATGCTGACTTTACGGTCGAGGGCGAGAATATCCGCTTCGGTCTCGTTGCGATAAAGAACATCGGCAGAGGCTTCATAAACGAGGTGGTCGCAAACCGCAGCGAGGACGGGGACTTTAAGAGTCTTGAGGACTTCTGCCGCCGCATGAGCGGGAGGGACCTAAACCGCCGTGCGGTGGAAAATCTCATCCGTGCGGGCGCCTGCGACGGCTTCGGCAAGACCCGACGTGCCATGCTCCAGGTCGCCGGACTGATGATAGAATCCATCTCCCACGACAACCGCAACAACATCGCCGGGCAGATGAATCTTTTCGGCGACCCCGGTGTGTCGGAGAGCAGCGAGACGATAGAGATACCGTCGCTGCCGGAGTTTTCACGCCGTGACCTCATGGTGATGGAGCGTGAGACGACGGGGATATACCTCAGCGGTCACCCGATGGACGACTACCGCCTGTCCGCCCGCCGTGCGGGTGCGGTCCCCGTCGCACGGGTGCTGTCGGCGGGGCAGGAGCAGTCGGAGCTTCGTGACGGTCAGCTCGTCACGGTCGCCGGCATCGTGCGCACGGTCAAAAAGCGTGCGACGAAAAACGGCTCCGTTATGTGTGCGATACGGCTGGAGGACGACAGCGGCGACATGGAGCTGGTGGCGTTTGCCCGTGCACTGGATCGCTTCGGCGAGCTTATCGCCGAGAATGCGGCGCTCGTCATAGCGGGCAGGCTCTCGCTTCGTGACGAGAAGGAGCCGCAGCTCACCGTCGAGCGTGTGAGCGTCCTTCTGCCGAACGACGAGCAGAGCGCACCGACGCCGCCGCAGCAGCAGCCGACCGAGGTCCGCAAAAAGCGGCTTTGGGTGAAGCTGCCGAGCCTTGACGATCCGGCGTTTCACCGTATCGAGCTTATCCTGACCATGTTCCCCGGCACGGAGCAGATCATAATTTACGGTCAGCGTGAGAACAAAAAGCTCTCGGCGCCCTGTCTTATCCATCCGTCGTTGGTGGCGGAGCTTACGGAGCTTTTGGGTCCCGACTGCGTTGTTGTAAAGTGAGGAAGAGCATGAACGTTTGCATATTCGGAGCCTCCGGCACGGAGCTTGCGGAGGCGTATTATAAGGCTGCGTTTTCCCTCGGCAGACTGCTTGCCGAAAACGGACACACGGTCGTGTTCGGCGGCGGCAAAGAGGGGCTGATGGGAGCGGCGGCACGGGGAGTAAGCTCGGCTGCCGGCAGACTTTGCGGCATCGTTCCGAGGTTTTTCGACGAGCCGGGCGTCATCTACGAGGGCTGCACCGAGCTTGTGTTCACCGAAACGATGCGTGAGCGCAAGCAGCTCATGGAGGACAGGAGCGACGCCTGCGTCGTCCTGCCCGGCGGTATCGGCACATACGAGGAGCTGTTCGAGATGCTCACCCTAAAGCAGCTCGGCAGGACCGACCGTGCGATAGTGCTGCTGAATACCGAGGGCTACTTTGAGCCGCTCTTTGAGCTTCTGCGCCACACGGCGAAGGAGCGCTTCATGTCGCACCGCTGCTTAGAGCTGTTCTCGGTCGCCGAAACACCGGAGGAAGCAGTATCACAGCTTGACGCCTACACCCCGACAAAAGGCAGCCTCCGCCGCCTTGCAGATTACAACAAAGACTAAGCGTTTAAGCGATAAAAAACCGCAGGCATCAAAATGATGCCTGCGGTTTTAAATGTTCTCAGGTCGAAAATTCATCGGGCTTTCGGTCGGATAAGCCGTTTGCGTAAAGTATCGCCTCGGCGATTCTTCGGCACGCCTGCCCGTCGCCGTAGGGGTTTACGGCTTTTGCCATGCGCTCGTAGGCGGCGGTGTCGGTGAGCAGCTCCCTTGCGTCACGGAGAATGTCCTCCTCCTCAACGCCGCAGAGCCTGACCGTTCCCGCCTTGACCGCTTCGGGGCGCTCCGTCTCACGGCGAAGCACAAGCACGGGCTTGCCGAGCGAGGGCGCTTCCTCCTGTATGCCGCCGGAGTCCGTCATCACCATGTAGCTGCGGCTCATTAAGCGATGCATATCCATCGCATCGAGCGGCTCAATGAGGTGAACGTTCGGCAGACCCGACAGCTTTTCAAGCGCCGCTCTGCGCACCACGGGCGAGAGATGCACGGGGTAGACGACCTCGACGTCGGGAAACTCCTGCGCCAGACGGCGCACCGCCGTGAAGATGTTCTCCATCGGCTTTCCGTAGTTTTCCCTGCGGTGGCAGGTCATTGCGATGACACGCTTGGAAAAGTCGACGGCTCGCAGCTCCTCCGAGCGGAAGCTTCCGTCGCCGACGGTGTACTTCATTGCGTCGATGACCGTGTTGCCGGTCACGAAAATGTCGCCCGTCACGGCTTCCTTACGCAGATTCTCCGCATTCTTCGCCGTCGGCGCAAAATGCAGCGTCGCAAGGCGGCCGACGAGGCAGCGGTTCATCTCCTCCGGGAAGGGGCTGTATCTGTCATAGGTGCGAAGTCCCGCCTCGACGTGTCCCACGGGGATCTTTGCATAAAACGCCGCAAGCGCTGCGGAAAAGGTCGTGCTGGTGTCGCCGTGGACAAGCACGAGATCGGGCTTTTCCTCGGCGTAGCAGCGCTCAAGTCCCTCAAGCGCACGGACGGTGACGTCGGTCAGCGTCTGATTTGCACCCATTATGTTGAGGTCGCAGTCCGCCTCAAGACCGAAGCACTCCATGACCGAGTCGAGCATTTCACGGTGCTGCGCCGTGACGCAGATGACGCTCTCGATCTCGTCGTACTTCTGAAGCTCAAGCGCTAAGGGCGCCATTTTGATGGCTTCCGGTCTCGTGCCGAACACCGACATGACTTTAAGTCTGCTCATTCTCCGGCTCCTCCTTTTTCTCCGCCTCCTGTGCGGGCGTATTGTTGTGGTGAACGTGGATGTTATTGTTGTGGCGGAACACGAAGAACCAGATGCTCACGGCGATAACGAAGGCGATGACCGCAACGACTATGCGGACGATGCCGGTCGAGGTGAGCAGTACCGCCGAAAGTCCGAGTATCGCAGACACGGCGTACAGCACCGCAACCGCCTGCTTCTGGCTGAGTCCCATGTCAAGCAGCTTGTGGTGGAAGTGACCCCTGTCGGCGTGGAAGGGGCTTTGGCCGTGGAGTATGCGCCGGGTGAAGGCGAATATCGTGTCCGACAGCGGCACCGCCAGCGCAAGCACCGGCAGCACGAAGGTTATGACCGCATAGAACTTGAACATTCCGATGACCGACACCGTGGACAGTATGTAGCCCAAAAGCAGCGCTCCCGTGTCGCCCATGAATATCTTCGCCGGGTTGAGGTTGTACGGAATGAAGCCGAGGCAGGCTCCGCACAGGCAGGCGAGGATGATGGCGACGTTGCTGTTTGCGTCGGAAACGAGCATTGCGACGAACAGCATCGTCAGCGATGCGATGGCGGAGACGCCGCAGGCAAGTCCGTCAAGTCCGTCGATGAGGTTAACGGAATTTGTCACGCCGACGATCCATATGATCGTGACGGGGACCGACAGCACGCCGATGGTCGCCGCCTGTTGGCTCGTTATGAGCAGGGGATTTGACACGACGTTGATGATAACGCCGCTCAGAACGGCGATGACCGCCGCAATTATCTGAATGCCGAACTTGAGCCATGCGTTCAGATTGAGAACGTCGTCGATGGCGCCGACCACGACGATGAGGATAGCCCCGATGAGGATGCCCCGCACCTGAGTGCTTATCTCGGCGAAGAACAGCACCGACAGCAGAAAGCCGATGAATATTGCAAGTCCGCCCATACGGGGGATGGGGCGCTTGTGTATGTGGCGCTTTTCGTCGGGAACGTCGATCGCTCCGACCTGCACGGCAAAGCTTTTGACCACCGGGGTCGCAATAAAGGAAATGATGAACGACACGCCCAGTGCCATAACTATCTTTACGATAACTTCAATAGTAAAGTCCATATAATATCTCCGTATCAGAAGGGCTTTTCGACAAGGCCCACCTTTTTATATACCTTGCGCAGTGTCTTTCTCGCGATTGCGCTCGCTTTCTGCGCACCGTCGGTGTACACCTGCTGCAGGTACGCCTTGTCCGCCAGAAGGCGCTGAGCCTCCTCCCTGATGGGACGCAGTGTCTCGATGACCGCATCGCCGACGGCGGGCTTGAACACCCCGTAGCCGCAGCCGGAAAACTCACGCTCGATCTCCTCAAAGCTCTTGCCGGTGACGGCGGAGTAGATGTTCATAAGATTCGACACGCCGGGCTTTTCCTTCATGTCGAAGCGGACGCAGTTTTCCGTGTCCGAATCGGTGACGGCACGCTTAAACTTCCTTGCGATATCCTCAGGCTTTTCCATGAGGAACACGCAGCCGGAGGGATCGGATTTGCTCATCTTGCTGCCGGGGTTAGACAGCCCCATGACCCTCGCTCCCGCCTTGGGAACGTAGGCCTCGGGAACCCTGAACACATCGCCGTAGATGTTGTTGAAGCGCACGGCGATGTCACGGGTCAGCTCGCAGTGCTGGCGCTGATCCTCACCCACGGGAACGTAATCCGCCTGATACAGCAGAATGTCCGCCGCCATGAGTGCGGGGTATGTGAAAAGACCGCCGTTTATGTTGTCGGCGTTCTTAGCGCTCTTGTCCTTAAACTGCGTCATGCGGGAAAGCTCGCCGAACATCGTGTAGCAGTTGAGTATCCAGCCCAGCTCTGCGTGCTCGTGAACGTGGCTCTGCACAAAAAGGGTGTTCTTCTCCGGGTCAAGCCCGCAGGCGATGTACTGCGCAAGCTGCTCAAGGGTGCGGCGGCGAAGCTCCGCCGGGTTCTGACGCACGGTGAGCGTGTGCAGATCGGCCATGAAGTAGTAGCAGTCAAATTCGTCGGCTCTCGCTCCCCAGTTCTTGACCGCACCGAGGTAGTTGCCGAGATGCAGGTCGCCGGAGGGCTGAATGCCCGAAAGCATTATCTTTTTTCTGATTTCGTTTTCCATGGTTTTGGCTCCTTATATTTACCTGTTACCTAAAATCGTATTTTATCATTTTAAGTCTCTCTTGACAACAGGCAAATTCCATTTTAGACTGTTAAATGATTATGGATCACGGAGGAAAACGCCATGGAGCTTAACTGGTATGACGAAATGGAGGCTCGCATCCCCAAGGGCGAGGTGCGCACCCGCTTTGCGCCCAGTCCCACGGGATATATGCACGTCGGCAATCTCAGAACCGCACTTTACACCTGGCTTATCGCACGTCACAACGGAGGAAAGTTCATTCTCCGCATCGAGGACACCGATCAGAGCCGCCTTGTCGAGGGCGCAGTTGACGTGATATACCGCACCTTGAAGGACTGCGGTCTTGACCACGACGAGGGTCCCGACCTCGGCGGACCCGTAGGTCCGTATATTCAGACCGAGCGCCGCGGGCTGTACGGAAAATACGCCGAGCTGCTCATCGAAAAGGGTCACGCCTACCGCTGCTTCTGCGAAAAGTGCGAGGACGAGGGCGAGGCTTTTGAAAAGAAGGTCGATCCCTGCCGCAGTCTTTCGGCGGAGGAGTCCGCAAAAGCGGCGTCGGAGGGAAAGCCCTATGTCGTCCGTCAGAGGATCCCGGAGGACGGCGTCACCGTTTTCCGTGATGAGATATTCGGCGAGATAAGCGTCGAGAACAAAACGCTCGACGATCAGGTGCTTATAAAGCGTGACGGGCTGCCGACCTACAACTTTGCAAACGTCGTGGACGATCACCTCATGGGCATCACCCACGTCGTGCGAGGCTCGGAGTACCTCTCCTCCTCGCCCAAGTACAATCTGCTGTACGAGGGCTTCGGCTGGGACATTCCCAAGTACGTTCACTGCTCCCCCGTCATGCGTGACCAGCACAACAAGATGAGCAAGCGCCACGGCGACCCCTCGTACGAGGACCTCATTGCGCAGGGCTACATCACCCCCGCAGTCGTGAATTACGTTGCGCTTTTGGGTTGGAGTCCCGGCGGCGAGCGTGAGATATACTCCATGCCGGAGATGGCGGAGATATTCGATATCCACGGACTGAGCAAGTCCCCCGCAATTTTCGACATTGAAAAGCTGCGCTATTTTAACGCCGAGTACATCCGCCGCATGAGCGCCGAGGAGTTTGCTGCCGTGGCAGAGCCGTACATTCGTTCGGCGGTGAAAACTCCCGACATTGACGCAGGCGCTGTCGCCGCACTTTTGCAGCAGCGCACCGAGCTGCTGTCCGAGATCCCCGAAAAGCTCGACTTTTTCGACGCTCTGCCGGAATACGGCACCGAGCTTTTTGTCCACAAAAAGAGCAAGAGCGACACCGAAAGCTCGCTTTACGTTCTCGAAAAGATGCTCCCCGTGTTCGAGGCTCTGCCCGTTTGGGACGACGAGAGCATACTGGGCGCAATGGTCTCGCTTGCTCAGTCCGAGGGCGTCAAGAACGCCAAGGTCATGTGGCCCGTGCGCATAGCCGCAGCGGGCAAGGCGGTCACCCCCGGCGGTGCGGTCGAGATATGCCGCATCCTCGGCAGAGACGAAACTCTCCGCCGCATGAGGATCGCCGTCGAAAAGCTCAAATAAAGACGATAAAAACTGCGGGCAGTCGTTGACTGCCCGTCGTTTTTCCGTTGACTTTGTTGAAAAATAGTGTAAAATCAGTGCATCTATAAGCGAAAAGGTCGGGTGCGTATGAACGCAAAGACAAGGCTTCTCGTCGCCGTGCTGCTTTTCGGCACGGTCGGAATATTCGTAAACTACATACCGCTGCCGTCCTCGGTCATCGCAATGGCGAGGGGACTTTGCGGTGCGGCGTTTTTGCTTGCAGCGGCGCTTTTCTGCGGCAAGCGCCCCGACGTCGCCGCAATCCGTCGCCGTCTGCCGCTGCTGTGCCTGTCGGGTGCGGTGCTGGGCTGCAACTGGATGCTGCTTTTTGAGGCGTACCGCTACACCGGTGTCGCCGTGGCGACGCTGTGCTACTACCTTGCGCCCGTGTTCGTCATCCTTGTCTCGCCGCTGCTTTTCGGCGAAAGGCTCACGGCGAAAAAGCTCTGCTGCGTTTTCCTTGCGCTCGTCGGCATGATCCCGGTGTCGGGCGTGCTTGACTCCGACGGCGGGAGCCTTGTCGGTATACTGTTCGGCGTGGGCGCAGCCTGTCTTTATGCCGGGGTCGTCATCCTAAACAAGAAGCTCGACGGCGTGTCCGACTCCGACCGCAGCCTTGTGCAGCTTGCGGTGGCGGGGCTTGTGCTGCTGCCGTATGCGGCGATCACCGGAGACCTCGGCAGCGTGTCGCTCACGCCCGTTCCGGCGCTGCTGCTCCTCGTTTTGGGCATCGTCCACACGGGGCTTGCCTACAAGCTGTACTTTGCCTCCGTCAAGGAGCTTCCGGCTCAGACGGTCGCAATATTCAGCTACATTGACCCCATAACCGCAATTTTGCTCTCGGCGCTGATTTTAAAGGAGCCGCTGGGCGCAGGCTCTCTCGTCGGCGCAGCGCTCATCCTCGGCGCAACGCTCGCAAGCGAGCTCACATTCA
This sequence comes from Bacteroidaceae bacterium, assembly GCA_963610045.1. Classification (GTDB taxonomy): domain Bacteria; phylum Bacillota; class Clostridia; order Oscillospirales; family Oscillospiraceae; genus F23-B02. The sequence continues at coordinate 27,406 of CAVDMS010000007.1, read as the reverse complement.
AGAAGAATAAAAGCGTGTAAGGCTTAGCTTACACGCTTTTATTGCGTCTTGTCGAGACGGTAGAAGACCTGCGTCAGTATCTCTCCCGTTTCGGCGTTTATGATGTATCGGTAATCGGTGACGGAGCCGGTAAACTGCACCTTGTAGTACACCTCGCCGTCGATTTTTATCATGTCGGTGCGAACGTCCTGCGCCTTGTCGGTCGGGATGCCGGCGTCGTCCACGGCGATCTTCTGCGCCTTTGCCATGCCGATGTAGTCGCCGTCGGCAAGGATGCAGCCCCGCACGGGGGAGAGCATGAGAAAGCACAGCAGGAAGAAAACTATGGCACGGAGTATGTCCCGACGCATGGTCAGAACGGGTCTGCGGCGGGGTCTCTCGGCGCTGCCCCTGCCCCGGCTTGAGACGAGGCGTATGCCGCCGCTGCGGCGCTTCCCGGAGGACGAACGCTTCGAGGGCGCAAGATGCCTGCCGCCCTTTGCCATGCCAACGCCTCCCTCCGAAATAAAATCATTGAAATTTTAATATTTTTACGGGTTTTTGTCAACAAAGCGGAGTGGATTTTTATTTAAAGATACGCTATAATAGTCGATAAAATATTAAAAGTTACGGAGGCTCGGCAAGTGAACAAACAGAAGGGACATATTTTCGTTGCGCTGATACTTGTGCTGCTCATGGCGGCGGGGATAACCGCATGGCTCACGGCGCCCAAGCCCTCGGACGAGGCGGCGGAGCCGTCGGCGTCCCCGACCGCAGCGCCGGACGTTTCGCCGTCGGCGGAGCCTTCGCCCTCGGCAGCGCCAAGTGCGGAGCCGACACCGACGCCGACTCCCGACCCGTCGCAGGATAGGCTCATGTCCGGCAGCTTCGACTCCGACACCGGCAGCAGCCTCAATACGCACACCGAGTGGGCGGTCACAAGGTCGCAGAGCGGCGCTTTGGTGATGGAGGTGCGGGTCTATGTGCGCTCCTACACCCTCGGCATCGGACCCCGCAGCGGCGCAGTGACGATAAACGGCACGGCGTATTCCTTCAGAAGCGAGACTTTAAGCATTGAGTCGAACGACTCACCGACGGAAACGCTGATATACAGCGCCTCGCAGGAGCTTTATCTCGACCCCGGCGAGCTGCTGACGGTGCCGATCTCGGTGACGTGGAACTATAACGGCGTCTACAGCGGCAATGATATTAAAAGCATCACCTCCGAAACAAGCGTCACCGTGACGGGCTGATTTCCGCTCATACGACGCCTGCGCCCTCGGAAATATAAAAATATTCCCTTCGGGCTTTGCCTTGTCTGAACGCAAATCATCACCGTCACACGATGGGAGGGCGAATTGTGTTTATACAGCGCCCACGCCCTCGGAAATATAAAAGCAGGCTTCGCCTTGTCTGAGCGCAAATCATTACCGCCGCATAAGCGGTGCGGCGGCTTGTACCCATACATTATTAAAAAAGCACACGGGAAATACCCTCGGTATTTCCCGTGTGCTTTGCTCTTTTTCACAATACACCAAAACCGAAGCTCAGCAAACTTGCCTTTGTAGAATTCAACACCGCACCCCGTTTCTTCCGCCGCAGCAAGACCTGCAGCATCTCATGGCTCCCTCTGACGAGGGAGCTGTCAGCGTAAGCTGACTGAGGGAGAGGAAAGCGAGGAGTTTGCAGCGCAAGACAGACTTCCTGCCGCACCCGACCTCAACATCGCACCCCCGTTCCTTTTGCCGCAGCGAGACTTGCACAATCTCATGGCTCCCTCTGACGAGGGAGCTGTCGGCGTAGCCGACTGAGGGAGAGAAAGGCGTTGAAATTTCTTGCAATTTCAATGCGTTACGGGGTTTTACATTTTCGTTTTTTGCTGCGTTGCGTGTTGATTTTTTCTGCTGACAAGGGCGCTGCGTCTTCTCTCCCTCCGTCAAAATCTGACGATTTTGACACCTCCCTCGTCAGAGGGAGGCATGATATAGGAGCTTGTTTTACATCACGGAGAGTGTTTTTAAGCACGTCCCCCTGCCTTGCGCCAAAAGAAAAACCGTGTTTTGCATTTCGCAAAACACGGTTTTGTAAGTGCTGTGATTACTTGATCTCGACGGTTGCGCCGACTGCCTCGAGCTGAGCCTTGAGAGCCTCTGCGTCTTCCTTGGAAACGCCTTCCTTGATCTTTGCAGGAACTGCTTCGACCATTGCCTTTGCCTCTGCGAGACCCAGGCCGGTGATGCCGCGGACTTCCTTGATGACCTTGATCTTCTCTGCGCCGAAAGCGGTCATAACAACGTCGAACTCGGTCTTTTCCTCGACAGCGGCTGCTGCTGCGCCTGCTGCGGGGGCTGCTGCTGCGACTGCGGAGACGCCGAAGGTCTCGCAGATTGCATCGACGAGCTCCTTGAGCTCGAGAACGGAAAGAGCCTTGATCTCTTCTACCATGGCTGCGATTTTTTCACTCATTTGAATTATCCTCCAATAATTATTGTGTTGCCGCTGTTACTCTGCGGCTTCTGCGGGTGCGCCGCCCATCTTCTCGACGACTTCGCTCAGGCATACTGCCAGACCGCCCATAATGGCGTTGAGGGAGCCCGCCAGCTTTGCGTACAGGTCGTTCTTGGAAGTCAGGGTGGACAGCTCTGCGATCTCCTGCTCGCTCAGGATCTTGCCCTCCATGAATGCCGCCTTGACATTGAATCTGTCGTTGAGCTTCTTGGAGTACTCGCTGATGATGCGGAACGGAGCAATGGGATCTTCGGTGCTGGTAGCAAGAGAGGTGCTTCCGTTCAGAACGGAGTCCAGCTCTTTCATACCGAGCTTGTCGATGGCGATGCGGGTAAGGGTGTTCTTTACGACGCTGTAGTCAACGCCCTCCTTGCGCATTTCGGTACGAAGTGCGGTGTCCTCTGCCACGGTGATACCCTGGTAATCGACGAGGATGCCTGCGCTTGCGCCCTGAATACGCTCAACGAGTGCTTCGACTATCGCCTGTTTTTCGCTGAGAACCTTTGCGTTAGGCATGTGTGTTTTTCACCTCCACACGATTTATCTGCGCCCGCAGAATAAAGAAAAGTCTCCGTATCACGGGACACGGAGACATAAAGCAATCAAATCTGATGCCATCCTCGGCAGGATTTACACGAAACCGCAACCTGCTGTCTCCGGAGCGCCAAAATAAAATATCATTTTTTGCCTTGCTTGTCAAGGCTTTTTTGCATTTTACATCATGGAAATAAAATTATAGCTCATATGGAAGAAGATCGCCGTCCATATACTGCCGCTCTTGTCGTAGCTCCAGCACAGAGCGACGCCGCCGGGGATGTACTGTATAACGTATATGAGCATCCTCAGATCGCCGGACGACATGATGTACGCCGCAATGTGGTACAGTCCGAACACCAACACCGTCACGACGTAAGCCGCAATGCGGCTGCGGCGGCGTATGGTACAGAATATGCCGCCCCGGAATATCGCCTCCTCCACCACGGGAGCAAGCAGCACGGCGACCGCCATCATGGTGCTTCTGTCATGCGACACAAGCTGATCCACGGTGTCTTGGTTCGGGTTCGAGCCGGAAGGGGAGATCAGGAGCATCAGCAGGTTCACCGCAATGTTCAGCGCAAGGCACAGCCCCCACGCCGTCAGAAAATGCATGAGGCACAGCCCCGGATTCTCCGCAAGGTTCCGCCAGCTCCGCAGAAGGTATCTGCCAAGCAGCACAAGCACGAGTATAAAGCTCATGCAGTAGTACAGCAGGTTAAAGCGAGCGCCGCTGAGACCCAAATTCAGCACGTTGTTTAAAACGAGCAGCAGTCTCGGCAGCAGGACGCAGTGCAGCGGCAGCATCGCCATTGCGCTCCAAAACTCAAAGCGGGTGAGCCGATCTTTAAACTGCGTCATCCGTTTACCTTCTTTCTCAGCTCACTGAGGAGGTTGAGCGCCTCAAGCGGTGTGAGAGAGTCGATATCCGTCCGGCGCAGGATCCTTGCGACCTCGTCGGTGCCGGCGTCGATAAGGCTTATCTGCGCCTCCTCCTGCACGGGGGCAAGGTCGGGACGGGAGCTTTCGGTCTCAAGCTCTTTGAGGTAGGTCTTTGCCTTCGATATGACCCCGTCCGGCACGCCCGCAAGCTTTGCGACCTCGATGCCGTAGCTGTCGTCGGCTGCGCCGGGCATTATGCGGCGCAGGAACACGAGCGTTCCGCCCTGCTTCTTTGCGCTGATGCTGTAATTATGCACGCCCTCGACCACGCCCTCAAGTGCGCTCAGCTCATGGTAATGCGTTGCGAACATGGTCTTTGCGCCGAGCCTGCGCTTGTCGGCGCAATGCTCAAGCACGGCTCTGGCTATCGCCATGCCGTCATAGGTCGAGGTGCCTCTGCCGATCTCGTCGAGAATGAGCAGGGACGACGAGGTGGCATATTTGAGAATGTTTGCGACCTCGCTCATTTCGAGCATGAAGGTCGATTGTCCGGCGGCAAGGTCGTCCGATGCGCCGATCCTCGTGAACACCCTGTCCACGACGCCGACGACGGCGCTTTTTGCCGGGACGAAGGAACCCATCTGCGCCATGAGGCAGATGAGCGCCGTCTGACGCATATAGGTGCTTTTACCCGCCATGTTCGGACCCGTGACTATCGCAACACGGCTGCCGTCACGGTTCAAAACGGTGTCGTTCGGGACGAACATCACGTCCTTCACCGACTGCTCCACGACAGGGTGTCTGCCCTCACGGATGATAAGCTCCCCGGAGGTATCGACCTCCGGCATACAGTAGTCGTTGCGCACGGCGACCTCGGCAAGCGAGGCGAGAGCGTCCAGCCTTGCGACGGCGTCGGCGCTTTGCTGCACCGCCTCGACCCTTGCGCCGATGATCTCGCACACCATGGTAAAGTGCTTGTACTCAAGCTCCTTTATTCTGTCGGCGGCGGTGAGCAGGTTGTTTTCAAGCTCTTTAAGCTCCTGCGTGAAGTAGCGCTCGTTTGAAACGAGGGTCTGCTTTCTTATGTAGTCGTCGGGGATATTGGTCTCGCCTGCGGACTTGGGAACGTCGATATAATAGCCGAACACACGGTTGTAGCCCACCTTGAGCTTTTTGATGCCGGTGCGCTCCCGCTCACGGCGCTCAAGCGCCGCCACCGCCTCCGCTCCGTTGTCACGGATGCTGCGGAGCTTATCGACCTCCTCGGAGTAGCCCTTGCGCAGAATGCCGCCCTCACGCACGGAAAACGGCGGATCGTCGCATATCGCCCTGTCGATGCGGCTCGTTATGTCGGAAAGCTCGTCCATTGCGGCGATCTCCCGCAGGGTGCTGCACTTAAATTGCGCAAGCTGTGCTTTTAAGGTCGGAAGCGCCCTCGTGCATTCGCCGAGAGCGATGAGGTCCCTGCCGTTTGCACTGCCGAACACGACCTTGCCGATGAGCCGCTGCATATCGTTTATGCCCCGCAGGGTCTGGATTATCTCGCCCCTTGCGGTGTTGTCCCGCACAAGCTCCGACACCGCCGTGAGGCGGCGCTTAATATTCACGGGACTTAAAAGAGGACGCTCGACCCAACTTCGCAGAAGTCTGCCGCCCATGGGGGTCTTTGTCTTGTCAAGCACCCACAGGAGCGAACCCTTTTTCTCGCCCGTGCGCTGGGACTCCGTCAGCTCAAGGGAGCGCCTTGTCGCCCAGTCAAGCTCCATGTATCTGCCGCTGCCGAATATGTCCACGCTGCGGATGTTCGAAAGCTCGGTTTTCTGCGTTTCGCTGATGTACGACAGCAGCGCACCGCAGGCGCAGACCGCCGGCTGAAGCTCGCCGAGAGAAAGCTCGTCAAGGCTTCCGACCTTAAACTGCTCGCACACTCTTGCCGCCGACGCCATGAACTCGAAGTTGTGCCCCAGCTCTATCATGCAGCCGAGGCGCTTTGTGAGAAACTCGGAGATCTCGTCGCACTGCATATACGCACCGGAGTTTAAAACGACCTCCTTGGGCGCAAAGCGCCCCATCTCGTTTATGATGTGATTTTTCGCATCGCTCTCGAAGCAGGCGCAGCAGAACTCGCCCGTCGATATGTCGCAGAAGGCGACGCCGCCCCGGTCGGCGGCAAGAAACGCCGAGCCGAGGTAGTTGCTGCGCCCCTCCTCAAGCATGATGCTGTCCGTCACCGTACCGGGGGTGACTATGCGTATAACGTCACGCTTGACGAGACCCTTTGCGGTCGCCGGGTCCTCTATCTGTTCGCAGATCGCCACCTTGTAGCCCTTTGCGACGAGCTTTGCTATATAGCTCTGCGCACTGTGATACGGCACTCCGCACATGGGCGTGCGCTTTTCGGGGTCCTGAATGCCCCTGTCCCTCGTCGTCAGCGCAAGGTCAAGCTCCTTAGAGGCAAGCTTTGCGTCGTCGTCGAACATCTCGTAAAAGTCGCCGAGACGGAAAAACAGAAGGCAGTCGTTGTGCCGGTGCTTTATTTCGTAATATTGCTGTTTCATCGGTGTGAGTTCAGCCACGTCACACCCTCCTGACCGTAGTTATTTTTTCTTTATCAGCTCATCACGCTGACGGAGCATTTCCTCGTGAAACTGCTCCGGGAGATATTTCATAAATTCGTCGAACGCCTTCTCGCTGTACTCGAAGTAGAAGGTACCCTCGCCCGTGTTGTCGGGGAAGTGCTTCCGCTCCGTGTCCGAAAGCTCGTGATTTGATATGTACACCCACTTTATCCACAGGTTCTTTATCATGCCGCAGTCGGTCACGGCGCTCCAAAACAGGTCGTCGGTCTTTTCGTTGAGATAGAATCTCATGCACTTGTCGCCGAAGGACACCATCGAAAAGCCGTAGGAGTTCACGGAGATGAGCTTAAAGCCGAACACCCACAGTGCGCTGACCATGGCGAGTATCACGAGAAGTCCGTATATATACTTATCGCCCAGGCCCCCGATAAGGCAGACGGCGAGCGATATAAGCGCAAACGCAAGCAGTCCGACTGCGACAAAGAACACTATCGTCATCGAACCCTTGTGAAGTCTCAGGCTGTTTGTGACCTTGAATTTTTTGATGCTTTCCTTTGGCATTTTCAGTCCTCCGTTTCGGGTTCGCCGTACAGCGCCCATGTGTTTGATCCCGTTATTTTGACGTTTATGAAGCGTCCCAAAAGCTCCTTTGAACCTTTGAGATGCACGAGCCTGCCGCCGTTTGTCCTCGACGAGAGGTTATACTGCTCCTTGCCGGTCTCGCCGTCGACAAGAACTCTTACGGTCTTGCCCTCGTACTCACGGTGCTTTTCCGCAGAGATGCGGTTTGCGACGTCGAGCAGACGGTCGAAGTGCTTCTGCTTATCCTCACGGCTGTAGGGGTCGGGCATCTCCGCTGCCGGAGTGCCGACACGCTTGGAGTAGATGAAGGTGAACATCGCATCGTAGCGCACCTTTTCGCAGAGCCTGAGCGTCTCCTCAAAATCCTCCTCCGTCTCGTTCGGGAAGCCGACGATTATGTCCGTCGTGAGGACGAGGTCGGGCATATAGCTTCGGGCAAGCTCCACCTTCTGAAGGTACTTTTCCGAATCGTAGTGCCTGTTCATCGCCTTCAATATGCGGTCGCTGCCGCTCTGCACGGGCAGGTGAAGCTGATGTGCGCACTTTTCGCACTCCGCCATCGTGCGGAACAGCTCCTCCGTCGCATCCTTGGGGTGGCTCGTCATAAAGCGGATGAGAAATTCGCCCGGAATGTCGTTTATCATTGCGATGAGGTCGGCAAAGGACACGTCCGTATCGAGGTCCTTGCCGTAGGAGTTGACGTTCTGACCGAGGAGCGTTATCTCCTTGTAGCCCGCAGCCACAAGCTCTCTCGCCTCGGCGACGATGTCCTCCGGCCGGCGGGAGCGCTCCCTGCCGCGGACGTAGGGTACGATGCAGTAGGTGCAGAAGTTGTTGCAGCCGTACATGATGGACAGCCACGCCTTTATGCTGCCGTCACGCTTTTGGGGGACGCCCTCGGCGACGGTGCCGTCGGACTGCGTCGTCTCGAACACACGCTTGCCCTTTTCGAGGTAGCGCAGCATAAGCTCCGGCAGACGCCAAAGCTCGTGCGGTCCGAAGACCATATCCACCACGGGGTAGGAGCGCCGAATCTTCTCTGCCATGTGGGGCTGCTGCACCATGCAGCCGCAGACGGCGACGATCTGCCCCGGCTTTGCCTTTTTGGAGTGGTTTAGCTGACCCACGTTGCCGAGGACACGCATCTCTGCGTGTTCACGCACGGCGCAGGTGTTGACGACTATAAGGTCCGCCTGGAACTCGTCCTGCGTGAAGCCGTAGCCCATGTCGGCGAGGTAGCCCCTTATCTTTTCACTGTCCGCCTCGTTCTGCTGACAGCCGTAGGTATCCACCATTGCAAGCGGTCTTGCGCCGTTTGCGGTTATGCGGTCAAAGACCTCGGCACAGTATTCCTCCTGCCGCTTTATGTCCCCGACCCCGATCTCTTTTCTCACATATGCCATATTGATTTCCTGTTTTCCTTTATTAACGTTCTCCGAGCATTTTACCATAAAAAGAGTGGAACTTTCAACTAAAATAATGTATAATGATATATTATATATTGTACACAGAGGTAGCCATGACAAGGATAAACATTCTTCCGCCGCATCTGGCGGACATGATCGCCGCAGGCGAGGTCGTCGAACGTCCCGCCTCGGTCATAAAGGAGCTTATGGAAAACGCCTTCGACGCAGGCGCCAAAAAGGTGACGGTCGAGTTCAAAAACGGCGGCGCTCCCTACATTCGCATAAGCGACGACGGCTGCGGCATGAGTCCCGAGGACGCCGGCATCGCCTTCATGCGGCACGCAACGAGCAAGCTTCACGACGAACGTGGGCTTGAAGCCATCGGCACCATGGGCTTTCGTGGCGAGGCTCTTGCAGCCATTTCGGCGGTCAGCCGCATCGAGCTTTGCACCCGTGAAAAAGGCTCCGACGAGGGCATTAAAATGACCGTCGAGGCGGGCGATATCGTCGATATGCTGCCCTGCGGCTGCCCGGAGGGGACGAGCATCACCGTGCGGGACATTTTCTTCAACACCCCCGCAAGGCTCAAGTTCCTCAAAAGCGACAGGAGCGAGGCTTCCGCCTGCATCGCTGCGGCGCTGCACTGCGCCCTCGGCAGACCCGAGGTCTCCGTGCGCTGCATAAGAGACGGGGCAGAGGAATTTTTCACCCCCGGCGACGCAAGGTCCGATTCCGCCGTGTATTCCCTGCTCGGCAGAGAGCTTGCGACCTCCCTGCTTCCCTGCCGGGGCAGCGCCGACGGCGTGTCGGTCGAGGGCTTTGTGTCCTCCCCGGCGAAGGGTCAGGGCAGCCGCAGCAGACAGTATTTCTTCTGCAACGGAAGGTATATCCGTTCGGCGCTTTTGCAGTCCGCCGTCGAGCAGGCGTACCGCAATACGCTGCTCACGGGACGCTTTCCCGCCTGCGTCATTTACCTCAGCCTCGGCAACGCCGCCGTTGACGTAAATGTACACCCCGCAAAGACAGAAGTGAAGTTTTCCGAGGAGAAAAAGGTCTTTGACGCCGTGTATCAGACCGTGCGCAGCGCCCTCGAAACGGAGGACAAGCCCCTTGAGATAAGCCTTTCGGAGGGGACAAAAAAGCTCACGGAAAGCGCCTCTGCGACATTTAACGACAGACCCCGCACCACGTTTTCCCGTCCGTCGTTTTCCGAAAGACCCGCTCCCGTATTCAGACCCACCCCCGCAAGGGCGCCGCAAAGCGCCGTTTTTCGCAGTCCGATGCCGGAATACGACAGCGTTTTTCCCGCTTCGACAAAAAACGAAAATGTTGAAAAAGCAGTTGAAACTGTTGAAAAAATCGCCTCTCCCGCCTACAGTCTCATCGGTGAGGCGCTGAATACATACATTCTCGTCGAATTTGACGGAAAACTGCTGCTCATTGATAAGCACGCAGCCCACGAGCGCATGATCTTCGACAGGCTTGTGCTCAGCGCACGTGAGGTCATGAGTCAGACGCTTTTGGAGCCTATCCTCGTGCGGCTTTCACCGGAGGATTCCGAGACCCTTGAGGCAAACGGAGAGACGCTCTCGGAGCTTGGCTTTGAGCTTGAGCCGTTCGGCGAGGGAGCATACGCACTTCGTGCGCTCCCGGAGGACATTGACCCCGGTGACGCCGCTGCCGCCGTCGAGGAGCTTTGCGTAAAGCTGCGCATCGGCGGCGCCGACGACGCAAAGGCGGGACGCACGGAGCTTCTGCACACCGTTGCCTGCAAGGCGGCGATAAAGGCGGGACGCCGCCACGACCCGGCGGAGCTTGACCGCATCGCAAAGGCGGTCGTGTCGGGCGAGGTGCGCTACTGCCCGCACGGCAGACCCGTTTCCGTCACGCTCACGAAAACGGAGCTTGACAAATTCTTCAGCCGGATAGTATGAGCATGAACGTTAACGACAATATCCCGACGGTCGCCGTGATATGCGGACCCACCGCAACGGGCAAGACAAGGCTCTCGGTCGAGCTTGCAAAGAGCTTTGACGGGGAGATCGTTTCGGCGGACTCCATGCAGGTCTACCGCCGCATGGACATAGGCACGGCAAAGGCAACGCCCGACGAGCGCTGCGGCGTGCCGCATCACATGATAGACGTGGCAGAGCCGAGTGAGCAATACTCCGTTGCACGCTACGTCGAGGAGGCGTCCGCCTGCACGGACGACATTTTGGCGAGAGGGAAGCTGCCCGTCATCGTCGGCGGCACGAATCTTTACATCGACTCCCTGCTTTCCGGCCGGGACTTTGCCTCCGCCGCCGGGGAGGACCCGGAGCTTCGGGCGGAGCTTGAGCGCAGGTACGACGAGCTTGGCGGCGAGGAGATGCTACGGCAGCTTCGTGTTTTCGACCCGGAGCGTGCCGAAAAGCTGCCGCCGACCGACAGGCGCAGGATAATCCGTGCCTTCGAGGTGTACCGTCTTACGGGAAAGAGCCTGAGCGAGCATGATCGGGAGACGAGACTTGCCCCGCCCCGCTACCGTGCGGCGGTCATTGCGCTCGACTACCTCGACCGTGAGCATCTGTACGCACGCATAAACGACCGTGTCGACGAAATGGTGCGTCTCGGTCTGTTTGAGGAGGTGCAGGCGCTGCAAAGCGAGGGACTTAACCCCGACTGCACCGCAATGCAGGCGATCGGCTACAAGGAGCCGCTCTCGGCGCTCCGAGGCGAGATAACGAGGGACGAGGCGATAGAGCTTATAAAGCGTGAGAGCCGCCGCTACGCCAAGCGTCAGCTCACATGGCTGCGCCGCAAGGAAGGACTTCTTTGGATACGCCACGGGCAAACGCCCGATTTTTTGGAGGCACGACGGCTTTCGACCGAATATCTTCACTCCTTCGGTCTATGATGATGCTGCGCAAAGCGCAAATCATTACATAGACAGGAGCAAAATTATGCAAAAGACACAGAATCTACAGGACGTATTTTTGAATCAGCTCAGACGTGACAGGCTAAGCGTCACGGTCTTTCTTATGAACGGCTTTCAGATGCACGGGATCATCCGATCCTTCGACGGCTTTACCGTCGTGCTTGACACCGACGGTAAGCAGCAGCTTATCTACAAGCACGCAATATCGACGATAATCCCGCCCAAGCCCCTGAGCCTTGAGGAATAAGTCCTACCTCCGCTTTGCCGCCGCAGCCGTTTTTCTTGCGGCGGCGGCATACGGCGGCGCAGCGTTTTTGAGCGAGGCGGAGCCGAAGCCCGTCATCGCCGTGTGCGAGGCGGCGCCCTCGGCGCCGGATCTGACGCTTAACGGTACGGTGTTGCGGCACGAGACGGTCGTTTCCTGCGGCATCTCCTCACCCGTCGTTTTGCCGAGGGAGGGGGAGTACGTTACCGGCGGCAGCGTGCTTTGCATAGCGGACGCAGACAGGGACGCATACTTTGCCCTCTGCGACGAAGCGGGGCAGGGCGCATATACCTCCGCACCGGCACGGGACGACGGCATAAGCTTTTTTGCCGCCCCATGCTCCGGCTACTTCAGCTCGTACCTCGACGGCTTCGAGGGCGCAGCGCCGGAGGATTATCCGAGCCTCAAAAAGAGCGATACCCACGACGCCGTGGGGCGCATCGTCTACGGCGCAAGCTGGTACTTTGCCGCCTCCTGCGGCGACGGCGATTTCCGTGAGGGACAAAAGGTCACGCTCACGCTCGGGCGCTCTTACCCCGCAACGGTGCAGTCGGTGCATGACGGCACCGTGATACTCCGTGTGCGGGAGGGGCTGTACTCCGTTTTGTACGAGCGCCGTGCAAATGCGACGGTGAGCTTTCCCGGCGAGGGCGGCATCGTCCTGCCGCTTAGGGCGCTGCACGGCGGCAAAGAAAAATATGTTTACACCGTCTCGTTGGGGCTTGCGAAAAGGGTCCCGGTCGAGGTTTTATATACCGAGGGCGACAGCGTTACCGTCCGAAGCGACGAGCTTCGGGTCGGTATGGAGGTCGTCGTATCGGGCGAAAATATACACGAAGGCAGGGTCATAGAAAGATGAGCATTGCTGAAAACGTGCTGCGGGTAAAGAAAAACATTGCGCTCGCAGCGGAAAGAAGCGGCAGAGCGCCGGATGATGTGCTGCTTTGCGCCGCAACGAAGATGAACGACGCAGACCGTGTGCGTGAGGCGATCGAAGCCGGCGTCGATATCTGCGGCGAAAACCGAGTGCAGGAGCTTTGCGAGAAAAACGCAGCCGGCGCATACGAGGGCTGCCCGCTGCATTTCATCGGGCATCTTCAGAAAAACAAGGTGAAATTCGTCGTCGGAACGGCGGCGCTTATCCACTCCGTCGATTCCGTGGAGCTTGCCGAAAAGATCGACGCCGCCGCAAAAAAGCTCGGCATTAAGCAGGACATTCTGCTTGAGGTGAACATCGGAAACGAGGAAGCCAAGAGCGGCTTTGCGCCGGGAGAGCTTATTTGCGCTGCGGAAAAGATTTCACATTTTTCCTCCGTGCAGGTAAGAGGGCTTATGGCGATACCCCCGATTTGCGCTTCTCCCGAAGAAAATCGCCCGTATTTTGCTCAAATGAAGCAGCTTTTTATTGACATCGGAGCAAAAAAATACGATAATATCCGTATGGACTTTTTGTCTATGGGTATGAGCGCCGACTATGAAACCGCAATTGAGGAGGGCGCAAATATCGTCCGTGTCGGCACCGGGATATTCGGCGCCAGAGATTACGGAACCAAATAAGATTCGGAGGTACGCCGATGGCATTTCTGGACGAGCTGAAAAAGATCGCACGCCCTTTTAACGATGACGACGATTTTATAGAAAATGAAGAATATGACGAAGAGGAAGGCTTCACCGAGGAGTACGGCGACTCGGAGCCTGAGGAGGAAAAGCCCTCAACGCCTCCCCGCAGCGGTGTGTTTGGCCGCCGCGAGAAGGAGCCTCGCGCTTCTGCCGCATACGCAAGCCCTGCCGACAGAGCGAGCAGCAGCAAGATGAAGCTTGTGATATGCAAGCCCGAGGCCTTTGAGGAGGCGGCGGAAATTGCGGAAAATCTCCTTGAGCGCCGGGCGGTGCTTATGAACCTCGAGGAGACGAGCAGCGATGTTTCCCGCAGGCTCATAGACTTCCTTTCCGGCGTCGCTTTTGCGTTGGGCGGAAAGATAAAGCGCGTGTCTGCGCAGGCATATATACTTACCCCCACCAACGTAGATCTGGTGGGTGACTCCGTGGAGGACTTTGAGTCCAGCGGCATATACTTCTGAGACAGACCCGCAAATAAAGAAAGGTGGATTTTGATATGACGAGCCCTCAGGATATTCGTGAAAAAACCTTTGAAAAGGCAGTGTTCGGCGGCTATGAAATGGGCGCCGTAGACGATTATATGGACACTCTCGCAGCGGAGCTTGGCGCTATCCAGAAGGAAAACTCCGCTCTCAAAGCGAAGATGAAGGTCCTTGTTGACAAGATCGAGGAATACCGCACCAACGAAAGTGCGCTCAATATGGCCATCCTCTCCGCACAGAAGCTCAGCGTTCAGATCGAGAGCGACGCACGCAGCCGTGCAGCCGCCATCGTTTCCGACGCCGAGACAAAGGCAGCCGCGACCCTCGGCGGCATCGACGAAAGGATCGCTCAGGAGGAGGATCGCCTTCAGAAGGCAAAAATCAGCTCCGCAAGGTTCTTTGAGAACGTGAGAGATCTTTGTCAGAAGCAGCTTGCACATCTTGACTCCATAAGCGTCGCATCCCGCAGCGTTAAGTACGACGCTGCTTCTGCGGACGCCCGAATACAGAACGAGAGCAATTCAGCCAAGGCAGAAGCCGATCAGCCGGACAACGGCAACACTCAGGTATTCATGTTCTCAAAGGACAACTGAGCGGGTTGCCCCTCTCGGCGAAAAGGCGTGCCGCCAAAGCACGCTTTTTTGCGTTTGTATCCGATTATTCCGCAGCCGATAAAAGCGGCAATATCTGAAAGAATGGAGTTTACAGTTATGGCACAGAAGTACGATTACACACTGAATCTTCCCAAGACCGATTTTCCCATGAGAGCGGGTCTGCCCAAGCGTGAGCCGGAGATGCTCGCCCACTGGCAGGAGCTTGACATCTACAACGAAATGCTCAAGAAAAACGAGGGCAAGCCCCTGTTTAACCTGCACGACGGACCTCCGTTCAGCAACGGCAACATCCACATGGGACACGCGCTTAATAAGTCCATCAAGGACTTTATCACCAGAAGCTATGCGATGCGCGGCTACTACACCCCCTACATCCCCGGTTGGGACAACCACGGTATGCCCATCGAGAGCGCCATCATCAAGGAGCAGAAGCTCAATCACAAGGCGATGAGCGTCGCCGACTTCCGCTCGGCTTGTGAGGCCTACGCCGAGAAGTACATCGGTATTCAGATGGAGGGCTTTAAGCGCCTCGGCGTCATCGCCGACTGGGAGCATCCCTACAAAACCATGAACAAGGGCTTTGAAGCGGACGAGGTTCGCGTGTTCGGCAAAATGTACGCCAAGGGCTACATCTACAAGGGCTTAAAGCCCGTCTACTGGTGCGCCCACGACGAGACGGCGCTTGCCGAAGCGGAGATCGAGTATCAGGACGACCCCTGCACCACCGTGTACGTCAAGTTCCCGATGAACGACGATCTCGGAAAGCTGTCGCACCTTGACCTCAGCAAGCTCAACTTCCTCATCTGGACGACCACTGTCTGGACGCTGCCCGGCAACCTCGCCATCGCCCTGCATCCGAGCGAGAGCTACGCCATCGTCAAGCCCGCAAACAGCGACGAAATGTACGTCATGGCGGAGGCGCTCGTCGAGAAAGTCATGCGCATCGGCGGCTTTGAGGAGTACGGCATCGTCGAGACGCACCCCGGCGAGTTCTTCGAGAACATGCTGGCGTCTCACCCCTTTCTGCCCAAGACTAGCCGTCTCGTGCTTGCCGACTACGTCACCATGGACTCCGGTACCGGCTGCGTTCACACCGCTCCCGGCTTCGGCGCCGACGACTATCAGACCTGCAAGCGCTACGGTATGGATATGGTCGTTCCCGTGGACGATCAGGGCCGCCACACCGATTACGCCGGCAAGTACGCCGGTCTTAAAACCGAGGAATCCAATCCGATCATCTTAAACGATATGAAGGAGAGCGGAGCGCTTTTCGCCTCCGAGGATATCGTTCACAGCTACCCGCACTGTTGGAGATGCAAGCACCCCATCATCTTCCGTGCCACTCCGCAGTGGTTCTGCTCCGTTGACGGCTTCAAGGACGAGGCGATCGCCGCCTGCGAAAACGTCCGTTGGCTGCCCGCATGGGGCAAGGACCGCATGGGCGCAATGATCCGTGAGCGTGCCGACTGGTGCATCTCCCGTCAGCGCCGTTGGGGTCTGCCCATCCCCGTGTTCTACTGCTCCGACTGCGGAAAGCCCGTCTGCACCGACGAGAGCATCGAATCCGTCGCCTCCGTCTTTGAGAAGGAAGGCTCGAACGCATGGTTCGAGAAGGACGTCTCCGAGCTTCTGCCGGAGGGCTTCGTTTGCCCGCACTGCGGCGGCGTTCACTTCACCAAGGAGACCGACACCCTCGACGGTTGGTTCGACTCCGGCTCCACCCATTATGCCGCAATGAAGCGCGATCAGGGCTTCTGGCCCGCATCCATGTACATGGAGGGCGGCGACCAGTACAGAGGTTGGTTCCAGTCCTCGCTCTTGGTTGCGGTCGGCGCTCTGGGCATGGGCGCACCGTATAAGGAGTGCCTCACCCACGGTTGGACGGTCGACGGCGAAGGCAGAGCAATGCACAAGAGCCTCGGCAACGGCGTCGATCCCGCCGACATCATTAAGGAATTCGGCGCAGACATGATCCGTCTTTGGGCAGGCTCCGCCGACTACCATGTCGACGTGCGCTGCTCCAAGGAGATCTTCCGTCAGCTTTCGCAGAGCTACCTCAAGTTCCGCAACACCGCACGCTACTGCCTCGGCAACCTCGACGGCTTCGACCCCGATTCCCCCGTTGCGCCGGAGGATATGTTGGAGCTTGACCGTTGGGCGATCACCCGCCTGAACACTCTCATCGAAAAGGCGTTTGCCGCCTACGACGAGTACGAGTTCCACGTCGTGTCCCACCTCATCAACGACTTCTGCGTCGTCGAGCTGAGCAACTTCTACCTCGACATCATCAAGGACAGGCTGTACTGCGAGGAGAAAAACGGTCTCAAGCGCCGCTCGGCACAGACCGCACTGTTTCTCATCCTCGACACCCTGACCAAGATGTTCGCGCCCATCCTCGCCTTCACCTGCGACGAGATCTGGCTGTCCATGAAGCACAGAAAGACCGATGACAGCCGCAACGTGGTCCTCAACGAGATGAACAAGCCCTTCACCGAGTACGCTCTTGATGAAAAAGAGATGGCGAAGTGGGATACGCTCATCTCCGTCAGAAACGACGTGAACGGCGTGCTTGAGCGTGCGAGAGCCGACAAGCGTATCGGCAAGCCGCTTGAGGCCTCCGTGACCCTGAGCGCCAAGGGCGAGGGCGCCGAGCTTCTCGACCGCATCTCCGACATGGATCTCCGTGACCTGTTCATCGTCTCCGAGTGCCTCATCTCCGAGGACGCAGACGAGGAGGGCGCCGTTTCCGGCGTCGGCTCCGCAAATCCGGAGCTTAAGATCTCCGTCCGTGAGGCTCCCGGCGTGAAGTGTCCCCGCTGCTGGATGCATTCTCTGAAGGCGGACCCCGAAACGGGTCTCTGCCCCCGCTGCGCCGACGTAGTTTCAAAGCTCTGAAACGGGAAGATAGCTCCCGTTCGTTCCGAATAGAAAGAAAGGAACCTTTATCATGCTGTATGCCATTATCGCAGTCATAGTGCTGATACTTGACCAGTGGCTCAAGTATTGGGTAACGCTGAACATCACCCTCTCCACCGGAGAGCAGCCGCTTATCGGCGGCGTCATCAAGCTCGTAAACGTCCATAACGACGGTGCGGCGTTCAGCGCCTTCAGCAATGTGCCGTACATGAAGTGGGTGTTCATCGGACTGACCGTGCTTTTGGCAGTCGCCGTTGCGGTGCTGCTTGCAAAGAAGGTCTTTAAGGGTCCCTTTGCGACGACCTGTCTCGTGCTTATCCTTGCGGGTGCGGTCGGCAACTGCATCGACCGCCTTATCTACGGCTACGTCGTGGATATGTTCAAGCTGGAGTTCGTGAACTTTGCGGTGTTCAACGTTGCGGATGCCGTGTTGGTCGTGGCAAGCCTGCTGTTTATCATCTACCTGTTCGTCGGCGATAAGGACGACGGCAAAAAGGCTCCCGCCAAGGAGAAAAAGCCCAAGGCAAAGAAAAAGTCCGACGGCGAAAAGCCCCACGCAAAGAAGCGCAGCGAAAATAAGTCCGACGACACGGAGCTTTCCTACGGGATCGACAGCCGCAGCGTCGAGGCATCCGATGCATCCGCTCCCATAAAAACCGAGGAGCAGGACCCCTTCTGGGATTCCTTCAAGGCGTCCCTGCGTGAGGAGGAAAAGCCCGCTGAGGCAAAGACTCCGGAGGCACCGAAGCTTGACCTTGCGGCAGTGAAGGAAGCTGCCCGCCCCGCCAAGAGCGAGGCGCCGGAGTTCCGTATGCCGCCCAAGGAGGAGTCCGAGGAGTTCAGCCTTGAGGACATCCTTTCCGAATTTAAGTGATATGGACGAATTGAGAATAATTGCAGAGGAGAGCGGCGAGCGTATCGACGCTCTCCTTGCTCAAAATGTGGAAACGCTCAGCCGCAGCGCCGTGCAGCGGCTCATCGACGGCGGCAGCGTGCTGGTAAACGGTGCGCCCGTCAGAAAAAATTACAAATGCAGCCCCGGCGACGAGATATTTCTCGTGCTGCCGGAGAGCGAGGAGACCGAGCTTGTGCCGCAGGACATTCCGCTCGACGTCGTATACGAGGACGGTGACGTTATCGTCGTAAACAAGCCCCGCGGCATGGTGGTGCATCCTGCGCCGGGTCATCCCGACGGTACGCTCGTTAACGCCCTGCTGCACTACTGCGGCAGCAGTCTGTCCGGCGTCGGCGGCGAGAAGCGCCCCGGCATCGTTCACCGCATCGACAAGGACACGTCGGGGCTTATCATCGCCGCCAAGAACGATTTTGCGCACCTTGCGCTGTCGGCGCAGCTTGCCGACAGGAGCCTTTCGAGGGTGTACGAGGCGGTCGTGCGGGGCGGTATGCGTCAGGATTCCGGGACGGTGGACGCCCCCATCGGCAGACACCCGACCGACCGAAAGCGCATGGCGGTGACGGAGAAAAACTCCCGCAATGCGGTCACGCACTGGGAGGTCGTCGCCCGCTATCGGGGCTACACCCATGTGCGCTGCCGTCTTGAGACCGGGCGCACGCATCAGATTCGGGTGCATATGGCGCACATCGGTCATCCCCTCCTCGGCGACGGGCTGTACGGTGCGCCCTGTCCCGAAAAGGGGCTAGAGGGTCAGTGCCTGCACGCAGCGCAGCTCAAGTTCGTGCATCCCCGCAGCGGCGAGTGCGTTCATCTCAGCGCCCCCCTGCCGGAGTATTTCCTAAACGTCCTCTCCCGCCTCGGCGCAGAGACGGAATAACAAAAAACGGTGAGTTACCTCACCGTTTTTTTATTGTTACGGGTGTGTGTATTGCCCGTGCTTTTTTGTGTTTTTGCCGTACTGAATGGCAAAGTTCGGGCAGCGGTGCAGGCAGGACAGGCACATGGCGCAGCGCTCCTTTACCCAAACCGGGCGCTTATCCCGAAGCTCGATTGCGCCGACGGGACAGCTCTTTGCGCACAGACCGCAGCCGACGCAGCTTTCCTCCACCGAAAGGCGCTTCGTCTGCCGCATCAGATCGTACTCAAAGCCGTAGCCCAGCTTTGCGAGGGGATAGGGGATCTTGCGCTTCATAAAATCGCCGGATTCACGGCTTTTGAGCTTCCCGATAATAAAGTCGATCTCGCCTTCGGCGGCGGCGTTTATGCGTCCGACCTTTTCGGCGTCGCTCAAATCGAATATCGGCGTCCATGTGTCGGGCATTTTGACGCTGAATTTTGCGTTCAGCGGCAAGCCCTTGCGCTTTAGGATCGCCTCGGCGAAGCTGCCCGTCTGCCCCGGAGTCGTCCCGAAGGTGGCGACAAACCACAGATACTTCGGTGTCGGGACCTCCAGTCTTTCCAAAAACTCTTTCACGACGAGGGGCAGCCCCCATGAGTAGGTGGGGCTTACGATACCTATCGTCTCGCAGCCTTCGTCGAAGGCGTATGCGTCCCGCCTGCGGCAGTCGGTGACGGAGCGCAGCTCGTCGCCCGTTGCGGCGGCTATGCGCTTTGCGACGTGTTCGCAGTTGCCGGTAGCCGAAAAGTAAAAGATCATATTTTATTCTCCTTGCCATACGGTCGAACAAATTTAGACACTTGCAAAAATTCTGCTTTCATATTAAACTGTAGCCGATGACAAAGCAAGTGACAAATTTGTTCACCCGTTCAATGTTGGACAAAAACCGTGATATGCAAAAGGAGACGCCTATGAAATACGACGCCGCAAAGCCGCTGACAAGGGGAGCGAAACGGACGCTGAACGCTTTCAGCGGGGAGATGTTCAAGCTGCTGTCCGCAAAAGCGTTCGAGGAGATCACCGTCGGGGAGCTTTGCGAGGCGGCACAGTATCCCCGTGCGACCTTCTACAACTACTTCGACGATAAATACGATCTTTTGAATTATTGTTGGCAGACGCTTGCCGACAGGGTCGGGCTGTACGAGTACCGGCACGCCGAGGAAAACGAGATGCTGTATCTGTACTTTGACCGCATTTACGATTTCACGAAGCAGAGCGAGGGCGTGATACGCAGCGTGCTTTCGCACAACGGCGACGGCGGCTATATGTTTTCAAGCTTTCGGAATTTTTTGAACGGCAAGATGCGCATGATATTCAGAGACTGTCCGCAAGCCGGGCAAAAGGGCGTTCCGACCGAGCTGCTTGCCGACCATTACAGCAATACGCTGTTTTTGGTGTGGCAGTGGATAGCGGTAAAAAGCCCCGCTTGCGGCAAAACGCAGGCGCACGAGTACCTAAAGCTCCTCATCGGCTAAAACCCCGGCAAAGACTTATCCTCACCTTTGCCAAGCTAAAACCGCCCTTCGCACTTATGCTCCCGGCAGCGCAAATTGACCACCAATCTCATGCCTCCCTCTGACGAGGGAGGTGTCAAAACCGTCAGGTTTTGACGGAGGGAGAGAAGACGTAACGCCCTTGTCGGCAGTAAAATATGCTCGCAACGCAGCAAGGAAAACGAAAATGCAAAACCACGCAACACATTGAAAACACAAGGAAAATCGGGGTTTTCTCTCCCTCAGTCAGCTTACGCTGACAGCTCCCTCGTCAGAGGGAGCCATGAGATGGTGCAAATCTTGCTGCGCTTATTTTGATTAAACATATAACACCAAACGTGGGACAACCCCTGCAGGCGATGCCTGCGGGGGTTGTTTGCTTTTTGCCTTTTATCTCGTCGTTTGCTGTTAACTTGCCGTTTGTCTTTAACTTAGTCTTTGCTGTTTGGCTTAATGTTCCGCTTGCCTCACCGTTTGCCTTATGCCGCTTCGTCGCAGCTTTGAGCTGACTCGGTCATGTCGCTTATGCTGATGCCGTAGCCCGCCGCCGGATCGTTCACGAAAACGTGCGTCACCGCACCGACAAGCCGTCCGTTTTGGATCACCGGAGAGCCGCTCATGCCCTGAACGATGCCGCCCGTCGCCTCAAGCAGCGCCTCGTCCGTCACGGCAATCTGGAAGCAGCTATGCCCGTTTTGCTCAAAAACTCTGACGATCTCGATCTCGTACTCCCCGACCTCGCTGCCGGAAAGCGTGCATCGTATCGTCGCCTTGCCCTGCTTTGCCTCGCCGGTTTCGAGTATCTCCGACTTGTCAAAGTCCGCCACGCCAAAGATGCCGCAGCCGCAGTTTATGCGGATGTCACCCAAGGCATAAAGCTCGTCCGACTCGCCGCAAAGCTCGCCGGGCTTGCCGCGCTGACCGGGCTTTATGCCGACGATCTCGGCACTGAAAATGCTGCCGTCGCTCAGCGGCACGATGCGTCCCGTGTCGCCGTCACTGATGCCGTGACCGAGAGCGCCGTAGATCCCGGTCTCCGGATCGTAAAAGGTGAGCGTGCCGACGCCGCTTATGCCGTCACGCAGCCAAAGTCCGAGACGGTAAGCTCCGTCCGTGCTTTTTGCCGGAGTGAGCTTTAGGGTCTTTTGCTTTCCGTCACGGTCGACCGTCACCTTGATCTCGTCGCCGGTCAGGTCTGCGACCGCCGCCGTGAAGTCCTCGGCGCTTTTGACCTCGACGCCGCCAAGCTTCACGATGACGTCGCCCTTTCTGATGCCCGCCTCCTGCGCCGGAGAGACGCTGCCGTTTTCCGTCTCCACCGCCGAGGTTCCGGCGACGATGACGCCGTTTGCGCTGATGCGTATACCGACCGCCTCGCCGCCGACCGCAAGAGAGTCCGCCAGAGCCGCCGTGCCGATTGAGACTGCCAGCACTACGGCTCCGAAAATGCCCGTTATTCTTTTAAAAATCAAAATTTTTCACCCCCGTTTTCTCGTTATAAGTATGTGTTCGGCTGCGTAAAATAAAGCAGGTGAAATTTAAGCATTTTGCCTTCACACTGATTTATCTGAGCTTTTGACGAAAGGAAAAACAATGAAAATTTTAAAATACGGCAGCACGGGTCCGAATGTGAAGCTTCTGCAGCTTGCGCTGAACCGTGCGCAGAATGCCCGGCTTGACACCGACGGCGTTTTCGGCGAACGCACGAGAAATGCGCTCATCCGTTTTCAGGCGGAAAACGGTCTGAGCGCAGACGGCATTGCGGGTCCTCAGACGCAGGCGGCGCTGCGTCCGTGGTACACCGGAGTGTATATGCACCGTGTCCGGCAGGGCGACACGCTGTGGTCGATCGCACGGATGCACGGCGTGAGCCTTGAGAGCATCGTCGCCGCAAACCCCGGCATCGACCCCGCAAACCTCGTCCTCGGCTCGACCGTGAGGGTGCCGCTGCCGTTTTCTGTCGTGCCGACCGACATAGACTGGAGCAGCGATCTTGTCGCCTACTGCGCCGAGGGACTGCCCGCACGCTATCCGTTTCTGAAAAGCTCCGTCATCGGCAGCAGCGTCATGGGTAAGCCGCTTTACGCACTGAGCTTCGGGACGGGCGCAAACCGTGTCGTGTACAACGCCTCGCACCACGCAAACGAGTGGATATGCACGCCGCTGCTGTTTAAGTACATAGAGGAGCTGTGCCGTGCCTACGCCTCAGGGGGCGTGATCTTCGGTCAGAGCGCCGCCGAGCTGTACCGCCTTTCGACGGTCATCTTTGTTCCGGCGGTGAATCCCGACGGCATCGACCTCGTGACCGGGGCTCTCTGCGAGGGAGAATACTTTGACGCTGCCCGCCGTATCGCCGCACGCTATCCGTCGATCCCGTTCCCGTCCGGCTGGAAGGCAAACATCAGGGGCGTTGACCTCAATCTGCAATACCCCGCAGGCTGGGAGACGGCACGGGACAACAAGTTTGCGCTCGGCTTTGTGAGTCCCGCCCCCGCCGACTACGTCGGCTCGGCGCCGCTCGTTGCGCCCGAAAGCCGTGCGATGTACGATTTTACGATGTCGGTCTCTCCGGCGCTCACGCTGTCGTACCACTCGCAGGGGCGGGTGATTTACTGGAAGTACGCCGACTACGAGCCGCCCCGCTCACGGCAGATCGCCGAGGCGTTTGCCGCCGTGTCGGGCTACTCGGTCGAGGATACGCCCTACGCCTCCGGCTTTGCGGGCTACAAGGACTGGTTTATTCAGAATTTCAACCGTCCCGGCTACACGGTCGAGGTCGGGCTTGGCACAAATCCCCTGCCGCTGAGCCAGTTTGACGGCATCTATTCCGAAAACCTCGGCATCCTGACCTACGGAGCGCTTGCGACCCTGTGAGCGAGGGTCTGCCGCATAACAAAAAAATACCCCGACAGGGCTGTGCAGCGTAAAAACAGCCGCCCTGTCGGGGTATTTCATTATTATATTATCAGCTCAACGAACAGGGGGCAAGGTACACGGAGCCGTCCATGCCGCTCTGGAATATGCCCATCTTTACGAAGCCGCCGTCGGCGGTCATGTAGCTCACCACGACGTTGCAGTAGGCGTCGGGAATGTAAACCTTGACCGTCACGCCCTCAGCAGAGTCAAGCGAGCTGCGGTAGAACAGATCCCGCTGCCGCACAAGCTGCATACCGCCGTCGGCAAGAGTTGCGTAGTATATGCGCAGATCATACACCTTGCCGCTCGTCGTGAGCAGAACCTCCTGCCCCTCGGCATCCACAACGGAGGAGCCTACGATCTTGTAGTTTTCACTGCCTTCGGCGTCTGAGACGTCTGCCTTCATCTCGGCATCTGAGCCTTCGCCGTAAACGGGTATGTACTTATCAAGCACCTTGCCGGACAGCTCCTCATAGGGCACGAGGAAGCCCATGCGTCCGGCAGCGTAGCTCGCCACCTGATACTCGTCGGCGTATATCATAAGTCCCGTCTCGGTGAAGTACCACTGCTCGTTCTCGATGAGATCCGGCAGCATACTCAGCGTGACCGTCTCATAGCCGCTGTAGCCCTTGGCAAGCTGTGTGATATAGTCAAGCACGAAATCACTGAGCGCATCGGCGTCCTTGCCGAGGTCGGAAAAATACAGCCGCTCTCCGGTTTTGGGGTCAAAGTTCAGCGCCGCTCTGCTCCTTGCTCCGTGAAGCCCTCCGGTGTAGGAGTAGGTATCTACGGCGACGCTGAGAATATTAGCGTCGCCCCGCATTATCTGCGTATCGAAGCCGTACTCAAAGGGGAGGGGCGCACCGCTTTCGTCGGAGAGCTGCTTGGCATATTCTCCCGTGCTGTCAATTTGGCTCTGTATGCCGTCGTAAAGCTCGTTGAGCGCACGGTTTATCTTTTCAACGGAGTTCTTGTCGCAGCCCTCGGTGAGCGTTGCCCGACTTGTCGAATATTTAAAATAACAGTCGCCGTTGCTGCCGCACTCTTCGCCGGAGTCGTAGTCAAAGCTCGCGGTCAGAGTATAATTTTTCGTATCATTTGCACCGGTCGGTGCTTTCGAGTTTGCCGGCGTATCCTCTCCGCCCGTGCAGGCGCAAAGAGAGAAAAGCATCAAAGCCGCCGAAAGTGTCGCAATAATTCTCTTCATCCAAGTCCTCCATGCTCTAAATGCGTTGATCTTGCTATGGTTTTCAACAATATCAACAAAGTTTTCAACATTATTATGTCAATCCTGCGACTCGATCTGATGCACAAAGCTCAGTGCGCCGCCGTCGCAAAAGCTCTCCAAGGCCTTCGCCATTACCTCCGGATCGCCCTTCATCTCATGCTCGTACCAATACTTGAGCATGGTGGAGGTCGCCGAAACGAGCATCTCCCGCAGGCAGCGCAGATGCGCCTCGGACAGCGCCGGGCAGTCGTGCAGAAGATCCTCGACATATCCGCCGGAGTACTCAAATATAATATTGCGCATGGCCTTGCTGTCGCCGTGGGGACCGTAGAAAACGCCGCAAAGCTCACGGTTCTCCTTCAGCACCCGAAAAATATCGACCGCCGACAGACGCTTCACGCCGAGCGCCGCACGGCTTTCCGCAAAGGCGTTCGTCAGCTCAAGCTCAAGCTGGTGCTTTAGGTCAAAGGGGTCTGCGTAATGCGAGTAGAAGGTGCCTCTGTTGATGTCCGCACGCTTGCATATCTCGGTCACGCTGATCTTTTCGATGGGCTTCTCCGACAGCAGAGCGAGAAAGCTCTCCCTTATCGCAAGCTTCGTGTATCTCACACGGCGATCCTCTTTTTTCATAGCGTTCATATAATTCACCTCAAATCAGGTTTATCATGCTCAAAATATCACGTTCTGCGCTCAAATTCAACAGTATGTGCGAAATTTTTCAATTTGTTCACTTTTGTCTATTGACTTGCATTTAGCCTGCGTTAAAATGCAAGAAGGAAGAAAAATCGGGAGTATGGCATGAAAAAGATCGGTTCATTAAAACTCGGACTGTCCTTTGCGGGCTGCTTCCTCGGAGCGGGCTACGTTTCGGGGCAGGAGCTTTGGCAGTTTTTCGGGAGCTTCGGCGCCCTCGGTGTTGCCGGGCTGCTGCTTGCGCTGCTTGTGCTGTCGGCGGCGGGCGTGCTTATGCTGAAGCTCAATCGGCTCACGGGATATGACGAGGCGGATAAGCTCATCCTCGGCGGCTCGGCGGGCATACTTCGTCATGCCGTGACCTTCCTTGAGCTGCTGCTGCTTTTCTGCATCGGCACCGTCATGACCGCCGGGGTCGGCGCTTTGGCAAACCAGCTCCTCGGTCTGCCGACCTTCGTCGGCGGTCTGCTGTTTGCCGCCGCCGTCGCCGCAGTTTCGCTTGCGGGCCTAAGTGGCATGGTGTCGGTCTTCTCGGCGACCGTTCCGCTGCTGTGCCTTATCTCGCTTTCGTTCGGGGTGTATGCGCTGTGCCGCTTCGGCTTTTCCGTGGGAAGCCCGGACCCCGGCAACCCGCTCATGGGTTCGTGGGTGTCGGCGGCGCTGTCCTTTGCGTCGTATAACCTCTTTGCGGGAATTGCGGTCATCGCCCCTCTCGGCAGACACATGAAAAGCTCCCGCTCCGTTTTCGGCGGCGTTCTGGTCGGGGCGGGCATCCTGCTCTGCGTTGCCGGAAGCGTGCTTCTGTGCGTGTCGGCAGCTCCCCGATGCGCCGACGCCGAGCTTCCGATGCTCGCCTTTGCAAGCGGGCTTTCGCCGATCCTTGCCGCTCTTTACGGGGTGCTGCTCCTGCTTGCGATGTTCGGCACCTCGGTCTCGGCGCTCGTTGCGCTGACGAATACGCTGAAGCTGAAGTCCCGCACGCTCTCGGAGCATCCCAAGGCGCCGACGCTTCTTTGCGCCGCTTTGATGTTCGGCGGCAGTCTATATGGCTTCGGCAGTCTCGTGGGCTTTGTCTATCCTCTGCTCGGATATCTGAGCTTTGTGTTTATAATACTGATGACTATACATTATATTAAGGTGAAGCATGAACAAAATAATCTGTCTTGAATCGGTGGATTCCACCAACGCATACCTGCGCCGCAACGCCGACACGCTCCCGCACGGCACCGTCGTTTTGGCGGACGCTCAGACCGCCGGACGGGGCAGGCTCGGCAGGAGCTTTGCCTCGCTTGCGGGCAAGGGCATTTACCTGTCCGTGCTGCTGCGCCCCGACTGCGACCCCGTGCGCTGCGCAAGCCTCACGCCCGCCGCCGCCGTTGCGGTGTGCCGTGCCGTAAAGCGCATTTGCGGCGTTGAGCCGGAGATAAAATGGGTAAACGATCTGTTCCTCGGCGGCAAAAAGATCTGCGGCATCCTGTGCGAAAGCGAGGTGTCGGAGGGGAAGCTCTCCTACGTCGTCGTGGGTATCGGGCTGAACGTCTCGGAGCGGCGTGAGGACTTTCCGCCGGAGCTGCGGGAGACTGCCGGGTCGCTCTACACCGAAACGGGGGTTTCTCCTGAGCGTGGCAGACTTGCGCTTGCGATCGTCGAGGAGCTGGAAAAGCTCTACGCTCTGTGGCTTTCCGACGAGAGCGCCTGCCTTGCCGACTACCGCCGCCTTTGCCGTGTTCCGGGGAAGCGGGTGCGGATAATAACGCCGTCCGGCGAGACGGAGGCGCTTGCCGAGGGCATCTCCGACGACTTCGGGCTTTGCGTCCTGTACGACAACGGGGAGCGCAAAACGCTGCACAGCGGCGAAATTTCGATACGCATATAAAAAGAGAGAGGCGACAGCCTCTCTCTTTTTTCAGTCTGTCAAAGAACCGGGATAAATCCGATGCAACGGCGTAAAATCTAATACGCAGCAGGGGGAGTGTGA